>NZ_JCACHA010000290.1:0-2994 GCF_059503625.1 Skermanella sp. | reverse complement strand
ACTGATATGCCTTCCGCTTAGGCGGTAGGGCCAGGGCGTCGTCGGGCGCAAGCTCCGCCGCCTAAGGCCCGACGGCCCGCAGATCCCCGCAGGGTCGCTCTAAATTCTATCGCAAAGACCATAGCGATCGAGCCAGCCTCTGCGGCAGGCGCAAAAAAGCTGCGTGAACGACAACTACATGCGCCGGACAATCCCCAGCCAAGATCATGCACGATCTCGGTGCGGTCTGCCCTACCGTCGGCGTTCTCTAGAATCACTCCCCTCGGTGCTCGATACGCCTCTCTGCTGGTTTAGAGAGGACCACGCCCCCGATTCATGGAGAGAGTATTGCCTCGCACGATCACCATCACGACCTCACCCGACACGCGGATCCGCATAGCCGAACACCTGCGGAACCAGCCTGGGATCGCGAGCGTCACTTTATACCGAGGTGCCGCCATGGGGTCCGACGACGACGTCCTCACGGTGGACCTGACCAACAATGCCGCCCTTGATATGATCAGGTCCCTCGACGCGATGGGGGTGCTGGAGGCCGGTTCGGTCACGGTCAGCGAGCCTTCGGTGGTGATCTCGTCCGGCGACGCGCGCCCCCTCGACGAGGAGGGGAACGAGGCCATCTGGGAGGAGGTAGGATCGCTGATGCGTCGAGAGTCGAACCTCTCCGTCAACTACCTTCTCCTCATGACCCTCTCCGGCGCCGTCGCCGCGTTCGGGCTGGTCACGGACACCCTCCACATCGTGATCGGAGCGATGCTGATCGCGCCGGGTTTCGCGCCCTTGCTGCACATCGCCTTCGGGGTGCTAGGGCATCGCTACGGGATCAAAGCCGGGATCCAGTCGACCTGCGCAGGATACCTTCTGCTGGCTTTTGGGGCGGCCCTCGGGATGGCGCTCGCATTGGCGCTGCACGAGAACACGGTTTCCGATTTGACCCGTCTGCACTGGGTGGGCTACTGGTCGAAGATCGAGGCTACGGGAGTCGCGACCTCGCTTCTCGCCGGGATCGCGGGTGGCGTGATCACGTCTTCACGGCAGACCGTACTCGCCACGGGCGTCATGATCGCGCTTGCGCTAGTGCCGAGCATGGCATTGGTCGGCATGGGGATCGGCTCAGGCAATCTTGCACTTGCCCTCGATGCCATGGCGCGGTGGGTCGTCGAGGCTTTCTGCGTCCTCTCGGCCGGCGGGATGACCCTCGCCGTCAAGAAACGGCTGCTGCATCGGCGCAAGCGCGTTGAGGCGATCTAGGCGTCGTCGGCGAGGCAGTACAGCCAAACCCGACATCATGCATGAACCCTGGCGCCTCCTCCTCATCCCGGTGCCAACCGAACCTCGGCGGATCACGCCGCGCGAGATGCGGTCGCCGCCGGCGTGGCTTGCATCGCGTAGCCGAGCGAGGCCATGGGATGGAGGGCGCGCAGCCATCGTCAGGATTGTCCCGAGAGGGCGTTGGCGATCAGGGTCGTGTTGTGCAGGATCATGTCGATATAGGTGGCTGCCGGCCCATCCGGCAGAGACAATGCGTCGGAATAGAGCTGCCCCCCGACCTTGGCGCCGGACTCCGCGGCGATGCGTTCGATCAGGCGCGGATCGCTGATGTTCTCCACGAAGATCGCCCTGATCTTTTCCTTCTTTATCTGGCGGATCAGCCCCGCCATCGCCTTGGCCGACGGTTCGGACTCGGTGCTCAGCCCGGTCGGCGCCAGCAGCGTCAATCCATAGGCCGCACCGTAATACTGGAACGCATCATGCGAAGTGATGATCTTGCGTTCAGGGCGCGGAATGCGGGCGAACGCCGCCTTAACCTGCTGGTCGAGGGCATCGAGTTCCTGCGCGTAGGCCGCCGCGTTCGCCCGGTACGTGTCGGCATGAGGAGGATCGGCTTTAGCCAAGCCGTCGGAGATGTTCTTCACATAGAGCTTGGCATTCGCCACGCTTTGCCACGCGTGCGGATCGATGCTCCCATGTCCATGGTCGGCATGCCCGTGGCCGGCATGCCCCTCCTCCGGTCCCTCCTCCGCCTCACGGGTTTTATCCCGTTGGTCGCGGTGACGAGCGGGCCGGTGTAGCCGGTCGACTTCGCCAGAAGCTGCATCCAGGGTTCCAGCCCCAGGCCGTTGACGACCAGAAGGTCGCCCGACTGCACGGTCCTGGCATCGGTCGGTGTCGGTTCGAAGACATGGGCATCGCCGTCGGGACCGACCAGCGTGGTGACCCGTACGTCGGCACCGCCGACACGACCTTAGGCAGGTCGGCGGTAGTCCGGGCATCGATGGCGGTGAACGGCTCGTCCAGCAGGATGAGGCGCGCGTCCTGAAGCAGTGTGCGCGCGAAGAGCACCCGCTGAAACTGGCCGCTGGACAGGGTGCCGATCGGCCGATTTTCGAAACCGGACAGGCCGACGGCGGTCAGGGCGGCATGGGCCTCGTCGCGCATGGCCGGAGACATCGCCCGGAAGGCGCCGACCTGCCGCCAGTGGCCCAGCAGCACGGTATCGAGCACCGAGATGGGAAAGCTGCGATCGATCTCGGCCTGCTGGGGCAGGTAGGCGATCGCTTGGCGCGGGAGGCCGCATAGCGTCACGCCTCCTTGCAGCGGCTTCAGCAGGCCCATGATGCCCTTCAGCAGGGTGCTTTTGCCGGCTCCGTTGGGACCGACGATTGCGGTGAGCGAACCCGCGCTGAACGCTCCGGCGACATGGTGGACTGCCAGATGGCGCTGATAGCCAAGGGTCAGGTCGTCGAGCTGCACAAGGACCGTCACCGCGTCACCCGAGCCAGTCCATCGCCCAGGCCACCGCGAGCCACAGCGACACGGTCACCACTCCGGCCGGAACCAAACGCTGAGCCGCACCGGCTATAAGCGGAGATGTTGAAAAGTGCGCTCGTCGGCGCGGCTCTGCCGTGGCCATGGCGGGCCTTTCGGGTTGGAACGGGATTGAGCATGCGTTGAGGTCGATCAGATATGTTATGCTATAACATAACATTATCGATT
>NZ_JCACHA010000289.1:0-2994 GCF_059503625.1 Skermanella sp. | reverse complement strand
TCGGCGAACGCACCCGTGACGGCCTTTGGAACGCCATTGGACATATCCTCAAGCTCTACAGCCCAAACGAGTGCCGAAACCTCTTCAGAAATTCAGGCTATTCAAGCTGATCGGTGACCGCTCTAAATGCAGTAAGCAGGCTCAGGCACACGCCCCACATGTTGTGGTTTATAGCCTTAACGACACGGTATTGCCCTTAGCCCGGATTATTCACCAACGAAGCAGACAGAGCAATCTTCTCTCGGTAGTTCAATTTTAGGTTTTTCGGTTTCCGCGCGGTCAGGTCCCGATGGCGAGATGGGGCGGCGGGTTTGGGGTTGCGGGGGCGGGTTCTTGGGTGTGGGCACACGGCCCGGCGCTCAGGTGACGAACCGGGCGAGGCGCGTCGAGACGACGGTGAGGATATCCTCGACCGGGAACACCGGGGCCAGAGCGATCCGAATGTGATCGGCCGTTTCGGGGGGCCGTCAACGGAATGGGGGTCAGGCAGCTTTAGCCATTTCGGAGCCAGGATTGGCTTTGAAGAGCTGTCCGATGCCGGAGCCAAGTTTGCCGTTAAGAACGGCACAGCGAACTTGGAGCAGGAGATCAGCACCGTGTCGCGACCATCGCATCTGCTGGGATTTGTTCATGCGGCGGTTGACCAGGAAGTTGGCTGTTGCTTCGGTCAGCGCGGTGCCGACCCGCAAACCAGCACGATGGCGTTCGGCATAGTTGACCAGCCAAGTGCTCTGATTGGAGAGATAGCGGTCGATCCCACGCAGCGCCTTCCACAATCGGCGCCACGCCGGATCATTTTTCCGGCCGCCATCGCCCTCAAAGACCGGCAGGACGTCGCGGATGCGCTTAAGGGTGATCTGCGCGTCCTTGGCCCTGCCGTTCCAGATCCGCCAGTGCAGGCGGTCGACTTCCGCGACGATCACCGCCCTGGCGTGCTCCCGCTCCGGGGTGTCGGCCGGCAGGGTGCCAGCTGTCGTTTCGGCATGCTGCAACCGCATGGCGATGTGGAACCAGTCGAGGTACGGCGTCGCCGTGACGCCGGCATCGACCAGGATCGAGCGCAGTCCGGAACAGCCATCGGTGAACGCGGTGATGGCAGTGTTGGTGGTGTGGCCGACCTCGGCAAGGCCGCGCTGGATCAGCGCCGCGATCGAGGTGTCGGTTTTTGCCACGGCGGCGAAAACCTGCCGGGCTCCCCTGGATGCCTCGACATTGCCGAGCCGAACTTCGAGATGGCGCTGGTCCTCCTCGCAGCTGCGGATGAAGGTCGAGTCCAGCGACAGGGTAATCGCCGGGGCGGCGGCTGTCGGTTCGAGCGCGGCGGCGTCGCGTAGCTCAGCGCCGAGCTTCAGGGTGCACCACGCATGCTTTCATGGCTGATCCCGGCATCGACCGGCAGAAGCAGCTCGAGCACGCCGGCCGCGACCCGATAGGGCATGAGGACGGACAGGTGGGCCTGGAGCTGATCGAGCTCGGGCGTCGATCGGCAGCGCGCTGGCCAGTCGACAGTGGCCTCCATCGTGCCGCAGCCGGCACAGCGGAAGCGTGGCAGGCGAACAGTGACCTGGCCGAACAGGCTGGCGATCGTAACCGGCCGATCCAGGCCGCCTTACAAGGACTTCGGTATCGAGATATCTTACGTCGTTAACGACGTCGTTATGGACGTCAACAGCGAGGTGAGATATGCGGGTGGAGGTGCTGAATGGAAGTGAGCGCCGGCGTCGCTGGTCTTTGGACGAGAAGATGCGGATTGTCGCCGAGGCTGCCGCTCCCGGTTCGAGCGTCTCGGAGGTGGCCCGCCGGCATGACATCTCGCGGCAGAACATCTACCAGTGGCGCTGCGAGTTGAAGCAAAGGGCCGTCCATCCAACGGGCAAGGCGGTGTTCCTCCCGGTCGAGGTGACGGAGGAGGCGCCGGGCCCGGGCGCCGGATGTGGCGGGGATGCGCCAGGCCACCCTGTCGAGATCGGGTTGCGCAGTGGCCGCACCCTGCGCTTTGCCGCCGACATTCCGGACCGCGTTCTGATGCGGCTGATCCGGGTCGCGGAGGCGGCATGATCGGCCCGGGCAGCGGCGTTCGGGTCTATCTCGCCTGCGGGGTCACAGATATGCGCAAGGGGATCACCGGGCTGGCGGCGGTCGCGCAGGAGCACCTCCGGCAGGCGCCCGGCTCGGGTGCCGTCTTCGCTTTCCGGGGGCGTCGGGGCGACAGGATCAAGCTGCTCCACTGGGACGGCCAGGGGTTTTGTCTGTATTACAAGGTTCTCGAGCAGGGCCGCTTCCCCTGGCCAGCACCTTCGGACGGATCGGTACGGCTGACGGCGGCACAACTCGCAATGCTGTGGGAAGGAATCGACTGGAGACGTCCTGCCTGGACTGCCGGACCAAGGCGGGTGGGATGATTTTCTCTGTTCATGACTGATGAATACTGTCATCAGGGGCGGATTTTTGTTAGACTTGTTCCATGCCGCCGCTATCCGATGCCCTGCCCGACGACCCAGCCGCCCTGAAGGCGATTATCCTCGCCCAGCGTGAGGAGATGGCCCGCGCCAGGGCGTCGGCGCTGGCCTTCGAGGCCCTGGTCCAGGCGCTCCGGATCCAGATCGCCAAGCTGCGGCGGCAGCGGTTCGGACCGAGTTCGGAGCGGATCGGCCGTGAACTCGAGCAGCTCCAGCTGACGCTCGAGGACGTCGAGGTGGCGATTGCCGCCAACGACGCTTCTGCCGAACATTCCGATGCCGGTTACGCCGGGGAGGAGCCGGCATTGCCGAGGGCCGAACCCCGCCGGCGCGGTAAACCGCGCCTTCGCGACGATGCACCGCGCGAGCGGATCGTGCTCGATCCCGGCGACCACTGCCCCGACTGCGGCGGCCCGCTTCGTCTGCTCGGCGAGGACTTGTCCGAGGTTCTCGAGTTCGTCGCGGCCAAGCTCAAGGTGATCGAGACCAGGAGGCCGAGGAAGTCCTGCCGGCTGTGCGAGAGGATCGTCCAGGA
>NZ_JCACHA010000288.1:2292-2995 GCF_059503625.1 Skermanella sp. | reverse complement strand
GCTCTCGTCGAGCCGGTTGGCCAGATCGCCCAGGACCCGGCGGCGCTCGAGTTCGGACTGCTGCTTCAACGCCGCCTGCTCAGCCTCCAGCCGAAGCTTCTCGATAGTGTTCTGCTTGAGCACCAGGACGGCACGCGCCATCGTGCCGATCTCGTCGATATGCTCGGCGTAGGGGATCGTGACGGACTGCTTGCCGCCGGCCAGCTGGTCGATGGCGCCGGTCAGGTTCATCAGCGGGTTGACGACCCTGCTTCGGGTGAACCACAGGAAGAACAGTCCGACCGAGATCAGGGTGGCGATCGTCGCGACGCTGCCCCAAGTAACCAGGAAGGACATCAGCGAAACGGTGGAGGTCAAAGCCTCGGCTCCCTCGATCCGGTTGCTGGTCATCAGCGCTTCCCAATCGTTCGAGAAGCGATGCATCCCCAGCAGCACCAGGACCGACATGGACGCGCCGACGACGCCGATCCCCAGCAGCGCGAAAGCTACAGCCGAGCCTAGAAAACGCAAGGTAAGCCGGCTGGCGAAACTGCCGGCCCTTGCCGTGCCCGATCCGTCCGACATAACGGAACCCTTTGTTGCTTATATCACCCAAGGTCTTGACTTTGCTCACTAAGCATTACCGACCGCTTAACAGTTCAATAACTTAAGTAATAGGCAGGGTGATGCAGTATGCAAAAAGGGCTCCGCAAGCGGAGCCCTT
>NZ_JCACHA010000288.1:0-2282 GCF_059503625.1 Skermanella sp. | reverse complement strand
AGCAAAGGACCAGAAGAAACCCTCAGGCCTTGACCTGCACGTCGATACCGTTGGTGCTGAGCAGTTCCTGAAGCTCGCCCGACTGGTACATTTCCCGGACGATGTCGCAGCCGCCCAGGAACTCGCCCTTGACGTAGAGCTGGGGGATGGTCGGCCAATTGCTGAACTGCTTGATGCCGTCGCGGATGCTCGGGTCGGAGAGCACGTCGATGCCCTTGAACTTGACGCCCAGATGGGTCAGCACCTGAACCACGGTGGACGAGAAGCCGCACTGAGGGAACACGGGTGTCCCCTTCATGTAGAGGACGACGTCGTTCGACTCGATTTCGCTCTTGATCCGCTCTGCTACGGAGTTATCCATATTTCGATATCCTCGTCAAAACGACCGGCGCCGTGGCCCGGTCAAGCGTCTTTCGGAACAGATGTCTGCAAGGCAAGGGCGTGAAGCTCACCGCCCATGCGTCCCTGCAAAGCATCATAGACCATTTTGTGCTGCTGAACGCGCGTCTTGCCTTTGAAGGTCGCGGACTCGACATAAGCGGCGTAATGGTCGCCATCACCACGCAGATCTTCGATCCGCACGTCGGCATCTGGGATACCTTCTTTGATCAGGCTCTCGATGAGAGCAGCGTCCATCGCCATTTTCAGCCTTCCCGCTCAGCTCGTGAATTCATTATTCCAGACTACCCGCCATGTATGCGGGCAGCCAAGCTTCATGGGCCGTCCTGAGACCACCCACCGATATGGCGTCGCCGCCGTTCAGTTTCAACGCGTCGCCGCCCGTGGTGCCAAGTCGCAGCACCGGCACTCCGGCGGCCTCGGCTTGAGCCACGACGGCGTCGGCATCCGATGTCGTGACGACATAGCGCCCCTGATCCTCGCCGAACAGGAATCCAGCCTCGCCGGTTCCCGCCGGCACGTCGATGGACGCACCCAGCTTGCCGGCCATCGCCATTTCCGCCAGCGCCACCAGCAGACCGCCGTCCGACAAGTCGTGGCAGGCGGTGACCGCCCGTTTTCCGATCAGGTCGCGGATGAAATCGCCGTTCCGCTTCTCGGCAGTCAGATCGACCGGCGGCGGCGAACCTTCCTCGCGGCCATGGATCTCGCGCAGATACAGCGACTGCCCGACATGGCCCTTGGTCTCGCCGACCAGCAGGATCGCCTGATCCGCCGCCTTGAAGGCGATGTTGACCGCCAAGGTCGCATCGTTCAGCAAGCCGACGCCACCGATCGCCGGAGTCGGGAGGATGCCGACGCCGTTGGTCTCGTTATAAAGGCTGACATTGCCCGATACGACGGGGAATTCCAGCACGGTGCAGGCGTCGACCATGCCCTCGATGCAGCCGGCGAACTGTCCCATGATCCGGGGCTTCTGCGGGTTGCCGAAGTTCATGTTGTCGGTGATGGCGAGCGGCTTGGCGCCCACCGCCGTCAGGTTGCGCCACGCCTCTGCAACTGCCTGCGCACCGCCCCGGACCGGATCGGCGAAGCAGTAGCGCGGCGTGCAGTCCGTCGTGATGGCCAATGCCTTGTTGGTCCCATGGACGCGGACCACGCCGGAATCGCCGCCGGACAGCGCGATGGTGTCGGCGCCGACCTGACTGTCGTACTGCTCCCAGATCCACCGGCGCGACGCCAGATCGGGGCAGCCGATCAGGCGGTGCAGGATCTCGGTTGCCGGGCCGGGCAGGGGGACCGATGCCGCGTCGATATCGGCCTGCGGCGGGGTCGGCTCCCACGGACGCTCGTACAGCGGCGCCCGGTCGACCAGCGGCGCCACTTCCAGGTCGCAGTAGGTCTCGCCATGCATCTTCAGCACCAGCCGGCCGGTGTCGGTGACGCGGCCGATGACGGCGAAGTCCAGTTCCCACTTGTCGAAGATCGCCTTCGCCAGTTCCTCGCGGCCCGGCTTCAGCACGATCAGCATGCGCTCCTGGCTTTCCGACAGCATGATCTCGTACGGGCTCATGCCCGTCTCGCGCTGCGGCACGTCGTCCAGGTTCAGTTCGATACCCAGCTCGCCCTTGCCGGCCATTTCGACCGAGGACGAAGTCAGGCCCGCGGCGCCCATGTCCTGGATCGCGACGATGGCGTCGGTCGCCATCAGCTCAAGGCAGGCCTCGATCAGCAGCTTTTCGGTGAACGGGTCGCCGACCTGGACCGTCGGCCGCTTTTCCTCCGAGTCCTCGGTGAACTCGGTCGAGGCCATAGTGGCGCCGTGGATGCCGTCGCGGCCGGTCTTGGACCCGACATAGACGACCGGGTTCCCGATGCCGGCG
>NZ_JCACHA010000287.1:0-2999 GCF_059503625.1 Skermanella sp. | reverse complement strand
CGCTATCGCTCATTCGTTCCAGCTACCGATCACCTTGCCAGCGATCAGAAATTTACCAGTCACGGGCTGGGAACCAGATAGGACCAAACCAGAAAGAAGCCGTCGCTCCGCTCCTTGGCAGTAGCAGTGATGCCGAGAACCGGAGCGGAGCGGAGAGCGATTTGCGCATCATGATGGCGAAGGAGGACGCCGGTCGGAATTACCGACGCCACGTTACACGTGCCACCCCATAGTCGCCGCGCCCAAACGCTGCGCTTTAATCTGGGGACCGACACAAACCAGAGGGTGGCGTTACCGATCATACCGGGTACGACCTGCAAGCTGGTCCAATCGAGGCACCGGCTACGGAAATCATCAATCTGACAGCGACGATGCCAATGCCGGACGATGGCCGGGATGGTTTAGCCAGTCATCGGCGCACATGAGGTCGGAGAGCACTGGGCATCTGCATGCTGAGCGAGGAACAAGGTTAAGCTTCCGTCTGTTGCTGAAGACGTGCCAGCTTCTCGCTGATCTGGTGAGACCACGAGTAACTCAGGTCCATCAACTCCTGCTGGGTCACCAAATACACCGTCTCACCGACAACCAGAGCGAGCGTCTGGTTGACGACTGCAAAGCTTGCTTCCTGACCCGTGGCTTTGCGGATGTTGTCAAACAGATACCACATGATGGTCCCCCGATGCCCCGCGCAGCATAGCACGGTCACGCCAAGGGCCCAGACAAATCCGGTTTAGGTAAGTGGCGGATTGGTTGATGAAAGGACTGACGCAGGCTGGCGGTAACATCCGATATCGGCCAGTTGCCTGCGCGCCGCCGCCAAGCGCAGCCTCTTTAACCGCTTCGACAAACACGATGTCACGCGACACCAGGGTGGCGGCTTTGCCATCGAACCTTGGACCGAGCACGCCGACCGCGTCTGACAGGCGCAGGAGTGGACCCGCGACAATGCGATCCAGCCGGACACCGGCCCCTTGATCACGGGCCAGCGGTGCGTAATCAAGGATGCCGACGAGACCACTCTGTTCGAGATGCCGTTCAGGTGAGTTCCGAGCGCCATGACCCTCGCCATCAATCCTACCAACATGTTGACCACGCTGATCGTCTACGGGAGCGACAGCACGTTCACCACCAATGACCGGCCGACTTGAGCCTTCAACGCTTGTTCGACCTCCAGCATGAATTGATGGCCGCAGCCAGAGCGGTGAAACCACTATGGGATCGATGGTCGCCAGGGCCGCACAACTAGAAGAGGATCACTAGCTCGCTTAATACCATAACCAAGTTTTCATAGGCGTCTCGGACAGGACCCATGGAAGGTCCGCTTCGCCACGCTCACTGCTGATACCATTCTTTTAGTTAAAGTGCTATATATCCTCCAGGCTGAACAAGCACGGAGGCACAATGATCAATGTTTTCGTTTACGGCTCGCTCAAACGCGGTTTCCGCAACCACCATTTCCTTGAAACCAGCCGGTTCATCGGCACCGGCACGACTCGTCGCGACTTCGACCTGCTCGATCTCGGCTACTTCCCCGCCGCGATCAAGCCGGGCGCATTCGCCATACGGGGCGAACTGTTCGCCATTGATCGGCGCACCCTGAACACCCTCGATTTTCTGGAGAGCAACGGCAGTCTCTACCAACGTGAGCAGCACCCGGTGATCATCGAGGGGCCGGGGCTGGTCAGTGCGTGGATTTACTTGCTGATCGACGGTACAGGGCTGCCTGCCGTCGCTGCGGACGGGTCTCACAAGACGTGGGTGGAACGGGCAGCTTAGTAGCTCCACTGCCCGAAATGCCGCCAGCAGCACTCCTTCAGCACCAGCATCGTCATCCGCCCTGTCTCGTAGACGGCGAGGAAATTCTGGCACTCCAGCGTTATTCAGGCAGGTGGCCGGACGACGCAACCACAGCTAAGCGCGACAATATCGACCGGGCGAAGCTTGAACGTGAGCCAGAATTCAGAGTGCGCTCATCCAGCCTCTTTGCACCGGCGTGAACAGCGTTGATGGCACACCAGAGTGAGCACGTTATCGCGATACTCATGCATACCAGACTCCGTCATTGATCATCGACGCTGTTCTTAACTGGTTCTCTGGGCTCTCTGAGAAGCCGATCAACACCAGTTCGCGCGATGCCCCGTGATTCAGAGCATCGAGGTGCGCCACTAGACCTTGAGCATCCGGCGCTCGGCCCAGGACATTTTCGTAGAGTCGGTGCACGTAGTCTCCATCCGACAGCCCGCTGTACTTGGCCCGGAACTCTGCCGAGTTGATGAAGCCGAAGGCCACATCAGTGAAATTCACGCCAGCGTCCAAAGCGCCGGTATGGGCTGCTACACCGGCAGCGTCGCCTACGCGGCCCAGGATGCCTTGGTAGAGGCTTTGGACCGTCGCCTCGTTGGTCAGGGCGCTGTTCTTGATCTGGAACTCCGGAGAGGTGATGAAGCTGGTTGCCACAGTGCTGAGCGACATCCCGGCGTCCAGAGCGGCGGTGTGATGGGCCAGCCCTTCGGGCTCAGCGTTGCGGTCCAGTAGGTTCTGGTAAAAAAGTTGAATGCTGTCGCCGTGCGTCAGCCCGCCGTACTTACCCCGGAACTCCACCGAGTTGACGAAGCCGGACGCTATGCTGGAGAGGGACATTCCAGCGTCCATGGCGGCAGTATGGGCCGCGATCCCGGCCGGCTCACCCTCGCGCCCGAGAGCGGTACGGTACAGGCGATAAACCTGGGCGGCATTGTCGTGGGCGTTGAGGGCCAGAGTGCCATCATCGAATTGGACCCGCTCGACGGCGGTGAGGAGCTTTTGGCCGTTTTCGCCCATAACCACAACGCTGCCCGCCCCCCGGTGGATGGTAACCCCGTGCTCCGCCCTAGTGCCGCCGAGGCGCACGGTGTCGCGCCCGGCCCCACCGTCGATCTGGTCGTTGCCGCCCTCTGCCAGGATCAGAGGCTGTTTGTAGACTTCAGGCGCTGATTTTCTGGATCGCAAGGCGCACGAGG
>NZ_JCACHA010000286.1:0-3003 GCF_059503625.1 Skermanella sp. | reverse complement strand
CTCAGCCCAGGTCAGACAACGCACAACAGCCTTCATAGTGCCCAGGTAGTGCTAGATCGGATAGGCTGTGCGGCTATGGTCAGGGCGGCTCCTTGTAACCAGAGCCTGAGCCAGGCAGTCACGAGGGCTCCAGAAGGTGCAGGAGCTTGAGGGTAGAGAAGCTGATTTGGTTCGCAGCTTTAATCGGTAAGCGATCGACACGTTGAAAGACGCGTCGGCACCCAGCTGAAATGTCTAGTATTTTTGATACGATAAAGCTTGAGGGTTAAATTGGGTTACCCTCAGGGTACGGAGAGTTTCCGGCATTTCGGAGAGAAAACCTGCTCTCGTTCAGCCTCTGAACCATTAAGGTCGCGGCCGAAAACTGCAGGAAACCTGCATTTCATCGCGCTGGTCTGGTTGGAAAAGACAGGTTGTGTGGAAGCCGACTGGAGCAGCGATGGGAACTGGGGAACGAAATTCTCTGGGCCGCGGGACCTGCTGACCGGCCTTGACTGGTCGGGGGTGCCTGCACATTCTGATGGGTAAGGGGTCCTCCGCGATCGCCTCCTGAGGCTTCGGCCCAAGCATCGCGTCCATGCTCCGGCGCCCAGCGCCGTAGGAGGACGCTCGTGCCAAGCCCCGACATCATCACGCCAAGCCAGCTTGCCCGGCTTTTGGGAACGCCAGACGCCCCAGCCGTCCTGGACGTCCGCACCGAAGAGGACTTCGCCAGCGATCCTCGCGTTCTGCCCGGCACGATTCGGCGCGACTTCCGGTCGGTGGCCGTATGGGCGGGCGACTTCACCGGCCGCTCCGTGGCCGTCGTCTGCCAGCGGGGCCTGAAGCTCAGCCAGGGCGTGGCCGCCTGGCTCCGGCACGCCGGCAACGCCGCCGAGGCGCTCGAGGGTAGCTTAGAAGCCTGGGTAGCGGCAGGTGGGCTGCTCGTGTGCCCCGACCACGTGCCGTCCCGCGACCCGCAGGGCCGCACGCTCTGGGTCACGCGGGCCCGTCCGAAGATCGATCGCATCGCCTGCCCCTGGCTCAGCCGCCGCTTCGTGGACACCGGGGCGGTCTTCCTCTTCGTGGCACCCTCCGAAGTCCTCGCAGTCGCCGACCGCTTCGCCGCCACGTCTTTCGACGTCGAAAGCGTGTTCTGGAGCCACCGCGACGAGCTCTGCACCTCCGATGTCATGGTCGAGGAGTTCGGCCTGCGCTCGGACCCGCTGCTGCGACTGGCGGCAATCGTCCGCGGCGCTGGCACTGCACGGCTCGACCTCGCGCCGAAGGCGGCCGGGCTGCTCGCTGCCTCGCTCGGGCTATCGCGCATTTACCCGGAAGATCTCGTCCAGCTCGATGCGGCGATGGGCCTCTACGACGCGTTCTACCGGTGGGCGGCCGACGCCACGAACGAAACCCACAACTGGCCAGCGCCGGAGGGCAAGGCATGAGTGTGAAGACATCCAGCGAGGCGGTGCCGACGACGAGCGCCCCGGCAGCAGCACTGCCACGACTGCCATCCTTCGGCGAGGCCGTGCGGGTCTGGCTCAAGATCGGCTTGCTCTCCTTCGGCGGCCCGGCCGGGCAGATCGCCCTGCTACATCGCGAGATAGTCGACGAGCGGCGCTGGGTTTCTGACGCTCGCTTTCTGCACGCCCTGAACTTCTGCACCCTCCTGCCTGGGCCAGAGGCGCAGCAACTCGCGACCTATCTCGGCTGGCTGCTGCATGGCGTGCGGGGCGGGGTCGCCGCCGGGGCGCTGTTCGTCCTCCCAGGCATGGCGGTGATGCTCGGCCTCTCGATCCTCTACGCCACGCTCGGCGAGGTCCCGCTGGTCGCGGCGCTGTTCTTTGGCCTGAAATGCGCAGTGCTCGTGTTGGTAGTCGAGGCGCTGCTGCGCGTGGCCCGGCGCGCGCTGAAGACCAATGAGGCCTGGACGCTTGCCGTTGCCGCCTTCATCGCGCTCTACGCCTTCGGCGTGCCTTTCCCGATAGTGGTGCTGACCGCCGCCCTCATCGGCTACTTCGCGCCAGGCGCCTTCAAGGCTGGGAGCCACGGCTCCGCCAAGGACGGCCCGCCAGCATTGCTCGACGCCGTGCTCGCCGCGGATCCGGGGCGGCCCGCTCGGCTGGCTGCCAAGGCGTGGCAGGCAGGCTGGGTCGCCGTGGCGCTCTGGCTCGCCCCGGTTGCGGTCCTGACGTTGATGGTCGGCGGTGTCTTCGCCGACGTCGCCTGGTTCTTCTCCAAGATGGCGGTGGTCACCGTCGGCGGCGCCTATGCCGTGCTCGCCTACGTCGCCCAGGAGGCGGTGCAAGGCTATGGCTGGCTGACGGCTGACCAAATGCTCGTTGGTCTTGGCCTTGCGGAGACGACGCCCGGACCGCTGATCCTCGTCCTGCAGTTCGTTGGCTTCCTCGCTGGCTATGGCGCCGGCGGTCTCGCCTCGAGCGTGCTCGCCTCGGTGCTGACGATCTGGGTGACTTTCGCGCCGTGCTTCGCGTTCATCTTCCTCGGCGCTCCGTATGTCGAGCGGCTGCATTCAAACCGCGCGCTGACGGGCGCCCTGGCCGCAGTCACGGCCGCAGTGGTCGGCGTCATCGCCAACCTCGCGCTCTGGTTCGGCCTGCGCGTGCTGTTCGCCGATGTAGCCCGCTGGGAGGCGGGACCGGTCGGCTTCGATATTCCCAGGCTCAGCTCGCTCGATCCACTCGCCTTGGCACTCGCCGCGCTTGCAGCGGCCTCCCTGTTTCGGCTGAAGCTCGGCCTTCTACGGACGCTCGGCATCACGGCGGCGGTCGGTCTCGTCACGAAGCTCATACTGGAATGAGGGGAGATCGGGCTGGATTGGTCAGGCGCAGCTTGCTGATGGCGGCTGGCGCGGCGGTCTCGAGCCGGGCTATTGCCCAGGGGCGGCGGCTGCGGCACGATTTCGAGGGCATGATGACCGGCCGTCCGCCGCCGGGGTTCAACCTAGAGCGGTTTTCTCTTTGTCTGAATCGCTTGTGACCTCGGTGGCTGTCGGGA
>NZ_JCACHA010000285.1:0-3010 GCF_059503625.1 Skermanella sp. | reverse complement strand
ACGCTGTCCTGGGTGATCGCCAAGGTATCGGTCAATTCCGATCCAACCGAACCAGGGGAAGCATCCTGGCGAACACCCGCCGACTGACCTTTTGCCCGTCCGGAATATTTATTCTGGTCCGGCAGCACACGTGGCTTCTCGATGCCGGCGGCAACGCCGCTGGCGATCGTGGCCCTCACCATCTCCAGGCCATCCTCCGCCACCAGGCCGCACAGGGCAGCTGCCTCAACGAGGTGGTCCGTTATCCGCGACGGCGTTAGAGCGCCATGGGGAACAAGCGTGCCAAGACTGAACGCTGCCTGGTTCAGGGTGATGTTTCGTTTTCCCAGTTCGGCCATCGCGACCTTCCGGCTCTCCGACGCCAAGGCCGCGTCGGCATATCGAATAAGCCGGTCCGATGATGTCGCAGCGGCGATGTGATCGCTGCCGACTTCGCGATGGACGCCCTGCTCGCGAAACTGAATGCCAAGCAACGAGTAGAGCCAGTCGGGAGCCTCGGCGATGTCAGCGTCAGCCGTGGGTTCGATGACCTCGTAGCGCCCGCCGTAGCTCAGGCGAGAAGGCGGCATGATGATGTATCCGCCTTCGCCACGCACGTTGATGCCCGCGGGAAGCCGCCCCTCCCGATTGGTGACCGGCCGATCTCGGCGCCACCGGAAAAAGACGTGCATGCCGCCGCTCGGCGTTCGATGGGTGCGTGTGGGTGGAATGTCTCCGTGCTGTTTGACCAAGGTCGTCCATGCGGCGACGCCGTCCGGCTCTCCCGACGCCTTCGGGACATCAAGGTCGATGACGAAAAATCCCGATGCATGCCCAGTCCGCACTCCAATCATGGCGTTCGGCCAGCGCGACCACCAAGACCGCAGATGCCGCTCGTCCGTGGTGGCCTTGTACAGACCGCCGGTACGCGGGATGGGCCGACCAGCCTCGTCGCGATCCCTGGCAACCAGAGGGCCCTTGCATTGAGGTCCGGCAGTGGGATCACACGGAAGCACCGGCCAGCCCCGGGCGGCATAATCAAGTGCCTGGCGCAGCATCGCGCTCATGCTGATATTCTGCATGTTCTCGATCCCGATCATCGACCAGCCGAGTGCTGATCACCCGGGACAGGTTTGCTGGTGCTGGCATGCAGGCGATCGGCTTCGTGCGCCTCGATATCATCTTCGCGGTACAGGATCCGCTTGCCCAGCTTGAGATATCGCGGGCCCTCACCGGTCAAGCGCCAGCGCTCAAGAGTGCGCGGGCTTATGCACCAACGGCGGGCGAGCTGGTGTTGGTTTAAGTGCTTGACGCACATAACGTTTCTCCTCGGACTGGTGCGCAATACCGAGGAGAAACGTCGTTACAAACTACGGAGGAGATCAATCCTGAGAAACGAAGGAGAAGCGTAGGGGGAACGTAGGAAAAGACAAACAGGTCAAATTTCAAACCAGCAGTACCCATCTTCTTGCTTGATTATGTGTTTCAATGTTTTCCAATGCCGGCTCCCGCTGAACACCTTTCCAATCGTATCGACGTGAGAACTCGTGGTCGCTTCCCCCAACACCTCCTGGGTTCGCAGATGTTTGCGCATTGGATAGGCGTCGAATAGCTGGCGGAGAACTGACTGCTGCACTGACCCCCTGAAGTACATTTCTTCCGAATTGTATGTCAAAATTCTATTGTCCTCGGAGAGATGAAGGCGTCCTTTGCCGACGGATAGATCCAGAGGGAAATGGTCACTGTTCAAGTCTCCAGGCGGCTCACTTTGTTGCGGTTGCGTCGCCACTGATACTTCGATCGCTATCAGTTTGAGACCTGCACCGGATGCTTCGGACTTGTCAAAATCCAGTTCAAGGATATCCCACAGGTGCGCGGGAACAGCTGTGCGACGAGAATTCAGCGTCGTTGGTACTTCCAAGGCCGTGGCGCTCAGTTCCCCAGTGCGCAGCATCTGTATGAATCTCTCCTGCCATGGCTGGCGAAGCTGATGGTACTTGTCGTGCAAGACGTCGTACTGGGTAGGTGGTTCACCAACTATCCAGACAAGCACAGGATCCCGATACGCTTCATATTTATCATGTTCGGTCCGTTCTGCGTCGGTGAGAGATTGCCGAAAAGCCTCCTCAAGCGGGAGCCCACGCTCAGTAACATCCATTCCGCCCATCTCCGATGAAACACGCGGTTGGCCGCGGATCTTCGGCGAGATTAGAACTGGCAACAAAATGGATGCAATCTGTTCCGACAAGCCAGACTCACGCATAGCTACGCGCATCTGCTTTTGTAGCCGCACACACACGTTAAGTATTTGTTTTTTCTAGTAAAATTTGCCGCCCGACCTCATCATCCATGCCCATGGTGATGAGCATGAACTCCCTTGATCCCGACCTCATGAGCCCCGACGAGCGCCTGGTCGCGGTGGCTGCGATCCTAGCCGCCGGACTGATTCGGCTGCGGACCCGACAGTCAAGCCAACTATCCGGCGGCTGCGGAGAAAGTCCGCTCGACTGTTCGCCCAACCGACGCCGTCATGTCAGCCACCAAAACATGGAGGTTCCGCGATGACGGACATGGTGCTTACCCAGGTGGCAGCGCTGAAGACCACGCCATCGCCTGGCTTGAGGAAGATGTGGCAGAAGCTGTTCGACACTGACCCACCAGCTTACAACCGGCGTTTCCTGGAAAGCCGGCTGGCCTACCGCATCCAAGAACTGGCGTACGGCGGGCTGTCGCGCGCCACCTTGGAGCGGCTGGAGGTGCTGGCTGAGCAACTGGATGGCGGCGACGTGACGAAGCGCCGGCAGCGTGTAAAGGACCGGCCGATCACCGGCACCCGGCTGATCCGAGAGTGGCAGGGCATCGAGCACTGCGTCACGGTGCTGGACGACGGCTTCGAGTACCACGGCCGGCCGTACCGGTCGCTCTCGGCCATCGCGCGGGCGATCACCGGCACCCGCTGGAACGGGCTGATCTTCTTCGGCCTGAAGAACCAGCGGGGTGCCAAATGAGGAAGTCGCCGGCCAAGGTCAGC
>NZ_JCACHA010000284.1:0-3012 GCF_059503625.1 Skermanella sp. | reverse complement strand
ATCTTCAGCAGCAAGCCGATGGAGGCGGAAGCACCTCCCATTTCCAATATGCCGATCGTCTTGCGTGTCGTCGATACACGCCGAGCCAATTCTTCCTGCGACATATTACGTCGGAGGCGAGCCAATCGAAGCCGGCTTCCAAGACGCGCCATCAGCTCATGCTCATCCAGCGTCAGCAATGCTTCTCTTGGCATTTGTACCCTACACGTTACATAACGGCGAATTATGTAACTCAGCCGACCCATCGTGACAAGCTGGCGTTCCGTGGGGAAGCGGCTTTCGATCGACAAAAAAGGCGCTGGAGATGCATTCCAGCGCCTTTTCCGGATTGAAGCTTCGTGCTGTCGGCTTCGACTCAGAACGGGATTTCGTCGTCCAGGTCCTGGTCGAAAGCCGGCTTGCCGCCGCCCCGGCCGGCACCACCGCCGCCCGAGCCGCCACGGCTGCCGCCGTCACGGTCGTTGCCGTAACCGCCGCCGCCACCGCCGCCGCCGCCGTAGCCGCCGCCACCGCCGGCCTCGTAGTCGCGGCCACCGCCGCCACCGCCGCCGCCTTCGCTGCGGGCGGCGAGGTCGAGATCGTTGACGCGGACGGCCAGCTTGGAGCCCGCCGTACCGTCGCGGCGCTGGAACTCTTCGAGCTTCACTTCGCCGCTGACGGTGATCTTGTCGCCCTTGCGGACATAGCTGGAGACGGCCTCAGCCCGCTTGCCCCAGTAGGAGCAATCGACCCATTGCGTGGTCTTGCGGTCGCCGAACCCGATATCGTTCGCCACCCGGAAGCTCAGCACCTTTTCGCCGCTCTGGGTGGTCCTCAGTTCCGCATCGGCGCCGACGCGGCCGCTGAAAGTCCATACGTTCATCTAATCCTACTCCTGATCCGCCGGTGGCGCGTATTCGTCCCTACCGTAAGCGGGCGTCGCGACAAACGCAACGGCGCCCCGATAGCGCAGCCCGACATGTTTTGCGAGCGAAGATGTAGCAATTTCATCCCGCGTCGCACATATGTCTGGGGTTTGCGGCTTCACACGGCCACGCCTTCCTGATATAGAACATCTCATGAACAAATCTATCATCGTCCGCGGCGCACGGGAACATAATTTGAAGAATGTCGACGTGGATTTGCCGCGCGACAAGCTGGTGGTCATCACCGGCTTGAGCGGGTCGGGCAAGTCCTCGCTGGCGTTCGACACGATCTACGCCGAAGGGCAGCGCCGCTACGTCGAGAGCCTGTCGGCCTATGCGCGCCAGTTCCTGGAACTGATGCAGAAGCCCGACGTGGACTCGATCGAGGGGCTGTCGCCCGCGATCTCGATCGAGCAGAAGACCACGTCGCGCAACCCGCGCTCGACCGTCGGGACGGTGACCGAGATCTACGACTACATGCGCCTGCTCTACGCGCGCGTGGGCATCCCCTACTCTCCCGCCACGGGCCTGCCGATCGAGAGCCAGACGGTCAGCCAGATGGTGGACCGGATCATGGAGTTGCCGGAAGGCACCCGCCTGCTGCTGCTGGCACCCATCGTGCGCGGACGTAAGGGCGAGTACCGGAAGGAGCTTCAGGACCTCTCCAAGCGCGGTTATCAGCGCGTCAAGATCGATGGAGAAATGTACGAGATCGACGAGGCTCCCGCCCTCAACAAGAAGCTGAAGCACGATATCGAGGTCGTCGTCGACCGGATCGTCGTGCGCGAGGGTCTGGGCAACCGGATCGCCGACTCGCTGGAGCAGGCGCTTGGGCTGGCCGACGGTCTGGCCTTCGCCGAGAACGCCGACACGGCTGAGCGCACCACCTTCTCGGCCAAGTTCGCCTGCCCGGTCAGCGGGTTCACGATCCTGGAGATCGAGCCGCGCCTGTTCTCGTTCAACAATCCCTTCGGCGCTTGCCCGTCGTGCGACGGGCTGGGCGAGAAGCTGTATTTCGACCCCATGATGGTGGTGCCGAACGAGGCGCTGTCGCTGGAGAAGGGCGCCGTCGCGCCCTGGGCCAATTCCACGTCGCAATACTACGCGCAGACGCTGGAGAGCCTGGCGCGGCACTACAAGGTCGGCATGAAGACGCCGTGGGAAGACCTTCCGGAGGAGGCGAAGCAGGGCATCCTGTACGGCTCCGCCGGCAAGCCCGTGACCATGCGCTACGACGACGGCCTGCGCAGCTACGAGACGCACAAGGCATTCGAAGGCATCGTCAACAACCTTGAGCGGCGCTGGAAGGAAACCGAAAGCTCCTGGGTCAAGGAAGAGCTGAGCAAGTACCAGTCCAGCCAGCCCTGCGAAGCCTGCAAGGGCGCCCGCCTGAAGCCGGAAGCGCTGGCGGTCAAGATCAGGGGCCTGCACATCAGCCAAGTCACGGAGATGTCGATCCTGGAAGCCGGCAACTGGTTCGGCGAGCTGAACGGGCATCTGCGCCCGAAGGATCAGGAGATCGCCTACCGCATCCTGAAGGAGATCAACGAGCGGCTGGGCTTCCTCAACAATGTCGGGCTGGAATACCTGACGCTAAGCCGGAATTCCGGATCGCTGTCGGGCGGCGAGAGCCAGCGCATCCGGCTCGCCTCGCAGATCGGATCGGGTCTGACCGGCGTGCTCTATGTCCTGGACGAACCGTCGATCGGCCTGCACCAGCGCGACAACGACCGCCTGCTGGTGACGCTGCGCCGGCTGCGCGACATCGGCAACACCGTGATCGTGGTCGAGCACGACGAGGACGCCATCCGCGCCGCCGATTATCTGGTCGATATGGGACCGGCCGCCGGTGTGCATGGCGGGCAGGTAATCGCCGCCGGGACCCCGGACGAGGTGATGGCCAACCCCAACAGCATCACCGCCGATTACCTGACCGGACGGAGATCGGTGCCGGTGCCGGCCGAGCGGCGCAAGGGCCACAAGGGCCAGTTCGTCGAGATCGTCGGCGCCCGGTCCAACAACCTTCAGGACGTCTCGACCAAGATCCCGCTGGGCACCTTCACCTGCATCACCGGCGTCTCCGGCGGCGGCAAGTCGACGCTGGTGA
>NZ_JCACHA010000283.1:0-3018 GCF_059503625.1 Skermanella sp. | reverse complement strand
CGGCGACTGAACATCGTGCCATTCACCCATAAGCCCGCGGCGCCCGATCGCGACCTGGAGGCGAAGCTCAAGCGGGAGTGGCCAGCGATCCTGCGCTGGATGATCGAAGGCTGCCTCGACTGGAGGGCCAGCGGTCTGGTTCCGTGCAATCAGATTGTTGCCGAGACAAGCAGCTATTTCGATGACCAGGACTTGCTCGGTCAGTGGCTCGAGGAAGCGTGTGATGCCGAGCCTGGCAACCGGTACAAGTCCGACACCGTGGCGGCTCTGTTCCAATCCTGGTCAGCTTACGCCACCGCTGCAGGGGAGAAGGCCGGCAGCGTCAAAACCTTCTCGGAGGCGCTCCAGCGGAAAGGGTTTGAACGGTACAAAGGTGCCAAAGGGGTGCGCATGTTCCGCGGATTGTACCGGCGCTTCAACGGTTTCGGCGATGGTTAACAGGTGGCGGGTGGCGGATGGTGGCGGATCATCCCTATTATTCTCCATTACACGTGTGTGCGCACCCGCAGGTGAAGAGAATAGCAGGATTACCTGCCACCATCCGCCACCCGCCACACCGTTTTGCCGATCGATCCGATTTCCGTCATCCGAAATCCTGATGCTATGGAAGGCTCGGCATGCCAACCAGACCGCCGCTTCATCGAGCCCGTCACGCCCTTACGCCGGAGGAAAGCAAACGCGCCAGGGACCGGGCTGCTGATATCCAGAGGGGCAATGCTGCGCAGCGCGGTTACGACGGGCTCTGGAACAAGGCCCGGCGCCTGTTCCTAACCGAGCACCCGCTCTGCCGCATGTGCCAAGCGCAGGGCGTCATCACGCCGGCAGTCGTCGTCGATCACGTCGTCCCGCATCGCGGTGATCCAGCGGTGTTCTGGGACCGGAGCAACTGGCAGCCGCTGTGCAAACGGCACCACGACCGCGACAAGCAGCGCCTGGAATGCCGGACGGAGTGACACGGGGCTGAAGAAAATGCATCGAGCGTAGAATAGCGTAGAAGTGCGAAATTAAAGTATATTTCGCCGACATCCCTGATGTGCCATAATCATCGACATGAAGTTCCCCAGCAGAGGGGAGGGCGGGTCAAAAGTCTGGGCCTGCTGGTCTATGACCGGCGGCCTCGGAAAATTCCTACGCCCGCGAATTTCCAGCCGGGGGATCAATGTCAGCCAACTTGTCTAGTAGTTCGGAGTGGCCCGCCGATCGCGTCGAACGTCGGTCCGTGCAGCACCTTGTCGCCGATGCCCGGAATGCCCGGACGCATACCGACGCCCAGGTGGCGCAGATCGCCGCAGCCATCCGCGAGTGGGGCTGGACCAACCCGGTGCTGATCGACGAGAACGGGACCATCATCGCCGGCCATGGCCGGGTGCTCGCCGCCCGCCTGCTTGGCATTCCCGACGTGCCGGTCATGGTCGCCCGCGGCTGGTCGGAAGCGCAGAAGCGCGCCTACATCCTGGCCGACAACAAGCTGGCGCTGAACGCCGGCTGGAACGAGGAACTGCTGGCCATCGAGGTCGCCGGGCTTGCTGACATGGGCTTCGACCTGCCGCTGATCGGCTTCTCGGAAGATGAGCTGGCGGCACTCAGCGCGTCACCCAGCGCCGGGCTGACCGATCGCGATCAGGTACCCGACGCGCCAGTTAATCCAGTCTCCCGCCCTGGTGACGTGTGGCTGCTGGGCCGACACCGGCTGGTCTGCGGTGACTGCACGGATCAGGACGTTGTGGCGCGGGCGCTGAACGGGACGACTCCGCACCTGATGGTCACTGACCCGCCTTACGGCGTCCACTACGATCCCGCCTGGCGCGAGCGCAGCGGCCTCGCGGGCCAGGGGATTGCCCGAGGCAAAGTGGAGAACGACGACCGAGCTGACTGGCGCGATGCCTGGGCGCTGTTTCCGGGCGATGTCGCCTATGTATGGCACGGCGGGCTGCATGCGGCGGCGGTGGCCGAGAGCCTGCAGGCGACCGGCTTCCAGATGCGCTGCCAAATCATCTGGGACAAGACACGCCTGATCATCGGCCGGGGCGACTACCACTGGGGCCACGAACCGTGCTGGTACGCCGTCCGCAAGGGCAGGACCGGCCACTGGCAGGGCGACCGGTCGCAGACGACGATCTGGGCAATACCGCATCGGAAGTCGGAGAGCGGGCACGGCACCCAGAAGCCGGTCGAGGCGATGCGCCGGCCGATCGAGAACAACTCCAGCCCGGGGCAAGCCGTGTTCGAGCCATTCAGCGGCAGCGGCACTACCATCATCGCAGGCGAGATGACCGGCCGCGCCGTCCACGCTATTGAGCTGAATCCGGCCTATATCGATGTCGCGGTCAAGCGTTGGCAGGAGTTCACCGGCGAGATGGCTGTGCTGGAAGAAACCGGCCGGAGCTTCGGCGAGGTCGATCTGGAGCGCTTCAGCACTGAGGAAACCCACCTCAACAGCGCCGGCTGCTACGACGAGGGTATTGCTGAGCTGCGACGCCGGAAGCAGGCCGCAGAGGCGCATTCTGCCGAGAAGGTGGCCGGATGAGCACACGCGGCCGTAAGCCCACGCCGACCCACCTGAAGCTGGTCCGCGGCAATCCCGGCAAAAGGGCGGTCAACCACGCCGAACCGAAGCCAGAGGTAGTCCTGCCGTCACCCCCTGCCGAACTGAGCCAGGATGCGCTGGCCGAGTGGCACCGGGTAGCGGGCGAGCTCCATCGCCTTGGTATCCTGACGGAGATCGACCGGGCAGCGCTGGCCGCTTATGCCCAGGCTTATGGACGCTGGATCCAGGCCGAGCGGGCAGCCGCCAGGATGGCCGAGAAGGATCAGCTGACCGGTGGCTTGATGATCCGGACGACCAACGGCAACGCCGTCCAGAACCCGCTGATCGGCGTCGCCAACAAGGCCATGGCCGACATGGTCCGCTACGCCGCCGAGTTCGGCATGACCCCGAGCGCCAGGAGTCGGATCCAGGGCGCCGAACCTGAAGCCGGGCAGCCTCAGGGCTTTGCCGAGTTCGGGTAAGAGCATCCT
>NZ_JCACHA010000282.1:0-3018 GCF_059503625.1 Skermanella sp. | reverse complement strand
TCGGTGTCGGCTGCCGCTTCGCTCTAGACCGACCTACGGCAGGAGCACCTTCACCGGTCAACTTCTTCGGCCCCTGGTATGACACCCAAATCACCTTTCAGGAGACTTCCCCATGTTGAAGGCTGAGGTTCTGGTCGACCGCGACTTCGCGGTCGGAGCGACCGATCCGCGCCTGTTCGGCGCCTTCGTCGAACACCTTGGCCGCTGCGTCTACGGCGGCCTGTTCGAACCCGGCCACCCTGACGCCGACGAGCGCGGCTTTCGCCGCGACGTGATGGCGCTGGTCAAGGAACTGGCCCCGACGATCATGCGCTATCCCGGCGGCAACTTCGTGTCCGGCTATAACTGGGAAGACGGCGTCGGGCCGGTCGAGAACCGTCCGCGCCGGCTGGACCTCGCCTGGTTCTCGACCGAGCCGAACACCTTCGGCACCAACGAGTTCATCGACTGGTGCCGGGAGGCCGGGATCGAGCCGATGCTGGCGGTCAACCTCGGCACCCGAGGGGCAGACGCCGCCCGCCACTACCTGGAATACTGCAACCATCCCGGCGGGACGGCGCTGTCCGACCTCCGCCGCAGCCACGGCTGGGAACAGCCGCACGGCGTCAAGTTCTGGTGCCTGGGCAACGAGATGGACGGCCCGTGGCAGATGGAGCGGAAGACCGCGACCGAATACGCCCGCATCGCCACCGAGACGGCGAAGATGATGAAGTGGACCGACAACTCGGTCGAACTGGCGGTCTGCGGCTCGTCGGCCCGCAACATGCCGACGTTCGGCGAGTGGGAATACACGGTCCTCGACCACACCTTCGACCATGTCGAGTTCATTTCCCTGCACACCTACTTCAACAACTACGCCCACGACACGGCGGCCTTCCTGGCCAGTCCCGACCTGATGGACAGCTTCATCGACGAGGTCGTGGCGATCGCCGACGCTGTCGCGGCGAAGCGGCGGTCGTCCAAGCGCATCATGCTCAGCTTCGATGAATGGAACGTCTGGTACCGCACGCGCGGCAAGGGCGAGGGCCGGGCGAAGCCGGGCTGGCCGGAAGCGCCGCAGATCCTGGAAGAGATCTACACGATGGAGGACGCGCTGACCTTCGGCGGCGCCTGCATCTCGCTGCTCAACCACGCCGACCGCGTCAAGTCGGCCTGCCTCGCCCAGCTGGTCAACGCCATCGCCCCGATCATGACGGAAACCGGCGGTCCGGCCTGGCGGCAGACGATCTTCCACCCCTTCGCCCAGATGAGCAACCTGGGACGCGGCAACGTCCTGCGCTCCAAGGTGACCTCGCCGACCTATTCCGCCCGCTACTACGACCCGCGCGGGAACGAGGAGCTGTACTACCCGATGCCGGAAGTCCCTTATGTCAAGGTGGCGAGCGTCCATAACGAGGACGACAGGACGCTGACCCTGTTCGTCCTGAACCGCCACCTGGACGAGTCCATCACCCTCGACCTGGACGCCAGGGGCTTCAACGACTTGACGCTGGACCACGCGCTGGAACTGCGCCACGACGACCTTCAGATCGCCAACACCAAGGAGGCTCCGGATACGGTCAGTCCGGTGGCGCTCGACGGCGTGCAGGTCCGGGGAGGCCGGGTGCAGGCGACGCTGGCCCCGGCGTCCTGGAACGTCATCCGGCTGAAGACGCAGAACTGACGGCGCAGTCTCCGGGATCGTCGCCCAGGCACGCGAACCAGCTTCGCGTCGCCTGGGCGATGGTGTCGGGGTTCCACAGCGGCGCCTCGCGCCAGTAGTCGATATCGTTCAGGACCCGGCGAACGCCTTCCTCGAAGGAGATCCTGGGCTGCCAGCCGAGTTCAGACGTGATGCGGCCGATATCGGCCCAGGTGCAGTCCGGTTCGCCCGGCCGCTTCGGGATATGGACGGTATCGCCGCGCAGCAGTTCCACCAGCCGGTTGACGGTCTGCGGATTGCCGGCGCCGACGTTGTAGACCCGGCCCGAACGCTCGGTTTCCGCCGCCGCCAGGAAGGCTTCGGCGATGTCGGAGGCGTAGAGGAAGTCGCGGCTCTGCATCCCGTCGCCGACGACCGTGAACGGCTTGCCGGCCAGCTTCTGGCGCAGGAACACGCCGAAGACCGCGCCGTAGGCGCCCGAGGTGCGGGAGCGGATGCCGTAGGCGTTGAAGTTGCGGATCGAGTTGGCCGGCAGCCGGTAGACCTGATGCCAGTGCAGGACCGCCTGTTCGCCCTGATACTTGCTGAGCGCGTAGGGATACTGCGGCTGGATCGGATGATCCTCGGCCGTCGGCGTCGCCGCCAGCCCGTAGCAGGACGACGAGGCGGCGTAGACCAGCTTGGCGACGCCGGCGGCGCGGGCGCATTCCAGCACCTGGACGGTGCCCTGGACGTTGGTGGACATGTAATCGATCGGCCGCTCGATCGACGGCACGATGTCGCCGATGCCGGCGAAGTGGAAGACGTAGCGGGCATCCTTGAACAGGTGATGTCCCGGCTCCAGCGCGCGGATATCGATCTTTTCGAACGACAGGTTGGGATCGGCGGCGTGATGGGCGAGGTTGGCTTCCCGCCCGCCGACCAGATTGTCGATCACGCGCACGGCGTAGCCGCGCTCCAGCAGCAGGTCTACCATATGGCTGCCGATGAAGCCGGCCCCGCCCGTGACGACGGCGACAGGGAGAGCCGGAAGGCTGGCGGAAGAAGGATTGGTCATGCCGCGTGCAGCCTCTTCATGGTGCGGATATTGTAGTACCAGTCGTCCGACATGCTGTCCGGCAGGGCGCCCTCGCGGAATGCCCGGCACAGGTCGCGCACCGCGTCCTCGACGGTGTGGCGGGGTTTGAAGCCCAGCACCCGGAAGATCTTGTCGGAATTGATGTGGTAGGATCGCAGGTCGTCGGACGGCGTCGTGACGATGTCGATATCGGCGCGGCCGGGAAACTCCTCCGCGACGACGCGCTTCACCAGACCGGCGATGTCCCGGATGGTCAGGTTCTCGGTGCCGCAGTTGAAGATCTGGTTCGCGACCAGTT
>NZ_JCACHA010000281.1:0-3033 GCF_059503625.1 Skermanella sp. | reverse complement strand
GCGCGTGTAATCAGGAGGGCTGCTTCCTGAGCCAGACGATCTTCGGTGAGACTCGGGATCGCGTCCAGCAGCGCCGCGACCTGAGCGCGCAGCTTCTGGCGGATCGCCTCCGGCTGAAGCGAGGCGCAGCGCGATGCCTGCTCGGTCAGGCGCGCGATCTCGTCCAGGTGCTCGTTCAGGACATGGACGAGCCGGGCGCCTTCGGCGAACCTTGCGGCGGTGAGGCGGTCGAGGGTCTCGTTCAGCGTGACGGCCATCGCGGCTTCCACCGCTTCGCGGGCATCGCCAAGATCGGTGTCCTCGATCGTTTCCACGACGCCGCGAACGGCGAGCAGGGCGTCGAGCCGGGGTTTCTCGGCCACTCCCCCAAGCTCGTTGCCCAGCGCTATCAGGCGATCGAGCAAGGGACGGTTGATCCGCAGTTCGCCGCCGGTGCCGGTCCGGGTCACCGTGAGCGTAACGTTGACGTTGCCGCGCCGAAGGCGCTGGGGAACGACTGCCTTGACCACCGGCTCCAGCGCGTCGAAACCCGGAGCGACCCGGCACCGCAGATCGAGGTTCCTGCCGTTGACGCTCTTGATCTCGAAGGTCCAGACATGGCCGTGGCCCGACCCGTCCGCGCGGGCGAACCCGGTCATGCTGGCGACTTGATGGTGAGCGCTCAACGCTGCCTCGCTGGTACGAAAGTATGGCGGTGGTTATACCCCTGAGACGTGACGACAACAAGCAACAGAGGGCTTGGTGCCCTGGAGCCATGCTATGCGCGATCCGAAGACCATCCTGATAACAGGCGCATCGAGCGGCATCGGGGAGGCTTTGGCTGAAGCCTATGCCGGTCCGGGCATTACCCTGGTGCTGACGGGCCGCGACCGCGAACGCCTGGACGCCGTGGCTGCGCGCTGCACGGCGCGCGGAGCCGATGTCCGCGCTGCGGCGGTGGACGTCGCCGACCGGGCCGCTATGGCCGACTGGCTTGCGCTGGTGGACCGGACGACTCCAGTGGACCTGTGCATCGCCAATGCCGGGATCAGCGGCGGCACCGGCAGGCGGGGCGAGAGCGAGGAGCAGGCACGGCGGATCCTGGCGGTCAACGTCGACGGCGTGCTGAACACGATCCACCCGCTGATCGGCCCCATGACGGCGCGCGGACGCGGACAGCTGGCGCTGGTCAGCTCCCTTGCCGGGTTCAGGGGTTATCCGGGAGCACCGGCATATTGCGCCAGCAAGGCGGCGGTCAGGAGCTATGGCGAATCGCTGCGGCTCGACCTGCGGCCGTCGGGGATCGAGGTGTCGGTAATCTGCCCCGGCTTCGTCAAGAGCAGGATCACCGACCGCAACCGGTTCCCGATGCCGTTCCTGATGGATGCGGACCGCGCCGCTTCGATCATCAAGCGCGGACTGGAGAGGAACCGGGGGCGGATCGCCTTTCCGCTGCCGACCTACCTGATGGCCTGGCTGGTAGCGGTTCTGCCGTCCGCGCTGGCGGATGCGGTGCTGGCGCATACGCCGGCGAAGGAGTGAGGGGCCGCTTCGCCGCTTTATTCTCGCGGCTTCTCCCGAAGCTCAAGCTACTCCCGTCGCCTCGGCTTCGGCCGCTTCCAAGGCTTCATGCGCTTCCATCCAGGCGTCCTCGGCGGCGGACAGCTTCTTCTGGATGTCGCCCAGGTCCTTCTGGAGCTTGGTCACCTTGTCGGCCGGACCGTTGTAGAGATCCGGATCGGCCATCTTCGTTTCCAGCGCCTGACGGTCGCGCGTCAGCTTGGCGATCAGCTTCTCGGCGTCGTCGGCCTTGCGCTTCAACGGAGCCAGGGCTGCCCGAAGCTCGGCGGCGGCGCGGCGCTGGTCCTTTTTGCTGGGGCCGGTCTCGCGCTCCGTCCCGTCGGAGCGTTCCGCCCTCCGCTTTTCCAGGAGCAGCTTGCGATAGTCCTCGAGGTCGCCGTCGAAGGCACGGCAGGCGCCGCCATCGACCAGCAGGAGCCGGTCTGCCGTCAGCTCGATCAGGTGCGGGTCGTGGCTGATGAGGATCACGGCCCCCTCGTACCCGTTGATCGCCTGGATCAGGGCTTCGCGGCTGTCGATGTCGAGGTGGTTGGTCGGCTCGTCCAGCATCAGGATGTGGGGAGCCTCGCGGGTCATCAGGGCGAACAGGAGCCGGGCCTTTTCACCGCCGGACAGCTTGGCTATCTGGGTGTCGGCCTTCTGCTGGGGGAAGCCGAACCGGCCGAGATGGGCACGGACCTTTTCCTCCAGGATGTCCTTCATCCACAGCTTCGCCTGGGCTACGGCGGTCAGGCTGAGGTCGAGCGCCTCCGCCTGATGCTGGGCGAAGTAGCCGACCTTCAGCTTGGACGACTTGCGGAACTCGCCCGTCATGGGCGCCAGCCGGCTTGCCAGCAGCTTGACCAGAGTCGATTTGCCGTTGCCGTTGGCGCCGAGCAGCGCGATCCGGTCGTCCATGTCGATGCGCAGGTCCAGGTTCCGCAGGATCGCCTTGCCGTCGTAGCCGACATCGACGCCTTCGAGTTGGATAAGCGGCGGTGCAAGTTCCTCCGGCGACGGAAAGTCGAAGCTGACCGTATGGTCCTCGACGATGCTGATGATCGGCTCCATCCGCTCCAGCATCTTGATCCGGCTCTGCGCCTGACGGGCCTTGGACGCCTTGTAGCGGAACCGGTCGATATAGGACTGGATGTGCTTGCGCTGGGCGATCTGCTTGGTCTGGTTGGCGGCCAGACGCTCCAGGTTGGCCCGGCGGGTGCGCTCGAACTGGTCGTAGCCGCCGGCGTAGGAGACCAGCTTGCCCTGGTCGAGGTGGACCGTGGTGGTCGGGACCTTGTTCAGCAGTTCGCGGTCGTGGCTGACCAGCAGGATCGTGTGCGGATAGTTACGCAGGTAGTTTTCCAGCCAGATCGTCGCTTCGAGGTCGAGGTGGTTGGTCGGCTCGTCCAGCAGCAGCAGTTCCGGTTCGGCGAAGAGGACGCCGGCCAGTGCCACGCGCATGCGCCAGCCGCCGGAGAAGTCGCTGCACGGCCG
>NZ_JCACHA010000280.1:0-3035 GCF_059503625.1 Skermanella sp. | reverse complement strand
GCCGCCAGCACCATGCCGCTCCCCGCCGCCGTCACGGCCTTCGCCAGATCCTCGATCTCCCGGATCCTCGTCTCGTCGCGCGAGACGTTACGGATATAGACCGCCGTCACCCGGCCCGGATACTCGTCGACGATCTGCCGGTAGACTTCGGGATCGTGCTGGCCGCTGTCGCCGATCAGGACGAAAGGCAGGTCCTTGTAGAGCGCCAGCATGTTGCCGATCAGCTCGCGCTTGTGGTCCTCGGCCTTGCGGGGCAGCGGACTTTTCCAGGTGACGCCCCATTCCCGCAGGAACAGCATGGGGCCGACGGGGATGTTGTGCATCCGGAAGAACTCGTCCAGCACGTCGTAGATGCCCCACGGCGCCCGGGATACATAGAGCATCGGGTTACGCTCGTGGCCCGACGGTCCGGCATGCATCGCCCGGTAAAGCTCCGCCACGCCGGGGAAGGCGACACGGCTTTCCGCATCCTGGACGAACAGCCGCCACATCATCTTCAGCTTGCCGGCGACGCCGGTGAACATCACGGTATCGTCGATATCGCTGATCACGACATGCCGGCAGTGACGCGGCGGGATGAAGACCTGCGCCGTCGCGGCCACCGGCTCCGGCTGCTCCAGCACCAGATCCATGTCGTGCCAGCAGTCGTCGCTGGGCGTCAGTTCCCGGACCTTGAGGTGAAACCGGAAATAGCCGTCGCGGTCGGTCACGGCCCGCTGCTCGGCGCCGCCGAACCGGGCGCGCACCGTGGCACCGGCGACGGAGCGGCGGACGATCCTGCGGCCGATGTCGCGCAGATGGCCGGCCAGATCCTCCTCGTCGCCGCCCTGTCCCGTCCAGGACTGCCGGAACACCCGGCCGATCAGGAAGACTTCCTCCCGCGATCCGTAGCCCCGGTAGGGCTGGAGGACGATGCCGCGCTTGCCATGGGCCGTCCGGACAGGCCGGGCCGCAAGGTCAAGGATGCGGGTCGCCGCCCTCTTCCATTTCCTGAGAGTACCCCATCTCCTGAGAGTACCGCGCGAGCCCATGGCATTACCGTTCTGCTGATCTTCCTTCTTCCTTAATGCTCCAACCCCCGGAAAAGTCCCAAAATTCCGGTACCTCTGTAAATCGGCCCCCAGACTCCGTACCTATGGAGAAACAGTCCGAGGATTATGAGACATGCGAAAGCCCGTGGTCGTCACCATCCCCCACCAGCTCGGCCGCGAGGAGGCGAGGCGGCGCCTTCAGGACGGCATGGGGCAGGTCCGCTCCCAGCTTTCCGGCGTCGGCGCCACGGTCGATGACCGCTGGACCGACGACCGGCTGGCTTTCGACGTGGCCGTCATGGCCCAGACGATCAGCGGCCGGGTCGATGTCGGCGACAACGAAGTCCGGCTGGAAGTGGACCTGCCCTGGATGCTTGCCATGCTGGCGGAAAAGATCACCGGCAAGATCGCCAGGCAGGGAACGCTGATGCTGACCAAGAGTTGAGTTTCGACCGATGACATTGGCTGGATGACAAGGTCGGCTGTCATTCATCTCAAGGCAGCATCGAGATCGAATCCCGCCAGCACGATCCGTTCGCCGCTTAGCTCCCGAACGGGGTCGGACGCGGGGTCGTGTCGGACGACGGCGGGAGGATCGGCAGCTTGAAGCCGGGCTGCTCGCCGGTCAGGGTCTTCAGGAAAGCCACGATCTTGGCGTTTTCGTCCGCGGTGAACGACCGGCCGAGCTGGATGCGGGCCATGGTGTCGACGGCTTGCGTCAGTGTGGCGGCCTCGCCGTCGTGGAAGTACGGGTAAGTCAGTTCGACGTTGCGCAGCGTCGGAACCTTGAAGTTGAAGCGGTCGGCCTCGTCCTTGGTGACCGCCACGCGGCCCTCGGCCGGGCTCGACGCCGTATAAGGTTCGACCACACCCATCTTCTGGAACGAGTTTCCTCCAACCGCCGGGCCATTGTGGCAGGCGACGCAGCCGCTGTCCTTGAACAGACCGTAGCCCTCCAGCTCGACCTTGGTCAGCACCTTTTCGTCGCCTTTCAGCCACTTGTCGAAGCGCGAGTTCGGGGTCACCAGCGTCTCCTCGAAGGCAGCGATGGCCTTGGTGACTTCCCCGATGTCGATCTTGTCCGACCCGAAGACCGCCTTGAACTCGGCCACATAGCCGGGGATCGACTGTAGCACCTCGACGGCAAGCGCATGGGACGACGCCATCTCGCCCGGATTGGCGATCGGGCCGCCCGCCTGGGCTTGCAGATCCTTGGCGCGACCGTCCCAGAACTGCGCGACGTTCATGCTGGAGTTCAGCACCGTCGGCGCATTGATCGGACCCTGCTGCCACCGGTCGCCGATCGAGGTCTTCAGGTTGTCGGTGCCGCCCATGGACAGGTTGTGGCAAGAATTGCACGAAATAAATCCGGACTTCGACAGGCGGGTGTCGAAGTAGAGCTTTCCGCCGAGCTCGACCAGAGCCTGGTTGGCGCCCTTGATCGGCTGGATGGGATCGATCGGCTCATCCCTTGAGCCGGCGACGGCAATGCCGATGGCCGAGGCGCTCAGCAGGAATGCAAGGGCCAGTGTAGTGGTTGCGCGCATGATGAATGGACTCCTTTCAGCCCGTTTCACCTTGAAGTGGGCTGGTAGCCGAAAGGTATTACTCTGATCGAGTTAGCGGTTGGTGCAATTTGCCGCAGCGGTGGTAAGTAGCAAGTCTGCAATTTCATTGCGCAAACAGCTTATGACTTTAGGGATGATGATACCGGTTTTTGGAACTTCTTTTCTCATCGGCACTCGTCTGGACCTTGGGTCGCGAAACGACGTCGATCCCCCGCCTGCGGGAACGAATCGCTCCAGAGCAGGGCCATGCCGGCATGATGAAAAGCGGCATCATGGAGCTGTGATCGGAAGCCCCTGGTTTCGCCTTCCGCTCCAGGCTTAGTGGCGCATTATACCAAGGGCCGAAGAGATCGACCTGTGCGAATACTTTCGCCATGTAGGTCGCTTTAGCACTACCCTGCCACACTTCCGGTTGAGGTATGGTGTAGTTGACTGA
>NZ_JCACHA010000279.1:0-3038 GCF_059503625.1 Skermanella sp. | reverse complement strand
AGGGAACCGACAGGAACGACCTGATCGACGGTGGTTCCGGTCATGACACGATGACCGGCGGCAAGGGAGACGACACTTACATAGCCGGCAGTCCCTACGACAAGGTGGTCGAGAAAGCCGGCCAAGGCACCGACTCCGTCAATGCCTGGGCTGACAGCTATGCCCTTTCCGACGACGTCGAGAACCTCTATGGCATGAAGTCCAGCGGCATGGCGCTGACCGGCAACGGCCTGTCCAACATCGTCAAGGGCGGTGCGGGCAACGACACGATCACCGGGGGCGGCGGGGCCGACCAGCTGTGGGGCGGCGGCGGACGCGACACCTTCGTGTTCAAGGCGCTGTCCGACAGGGGCGATGTCGTGATGGACTTCAGGGTGTCGGAGGACTTCATCAACTTGCGGCCCCTGCTCTCCTCCGACGGCGATCTGGATATCGAGGTCGTCGCCAAGGGGTCGAACGCCGTTGCCGTATGGGCCTATCACGACGGCGCCGTCGACGAACTGGTCACCCTGATGGGCGTCAACTCGTCCGACATCGCCGCGATGCAGCCGGGCAAGGCTGCGTGGCTGCTGGTCTGAAAACGAAAACGCCGCCCCGGAAGGCGGCGTCGTAGAATGAGGGTGACGGCGGATCTTCGCTCAGGCCGTCCGGGTCCGCAACTCGCAGAACCGGATCATCCGGCGGCTTTCCTCGTCCCACAGGGCAAGGCTCACCGTCTTCAGACTCTCCCACAGACCTAGGGACCGGACCCGCTGTAGATCTGGGATCGACATGTGGCAATCGCGCAGACGGTAGTTCGGGATCTTGGACGACAGGTGATGCACGTGGTGATAGCCGATATAACCGGTCAGCCAGTGCAGCCAGCGCGGCAGATCGTAGAAGGAGCAGCCGTCCAAGGCGGAACAGTGGAAGTCCCATTCCTGCTCATGGTGCCACTGCACCCCGTCGAACTGGTGCTGGACATAGAACATCCAGATACCGATCGTGGCGGCCAGCAGGACCACCGGACCCCAGACCATCAGGACGTTGGTGAAGCCGAAGACCAGCGACGCGGCGGTCAGGCCCGTCAGGATAGCTACATTGGTGCCCAGTACGCTGAACCAGGCGGTCCGGTCGTTCGTTCCTTCACCGATCGCGATGCGGTGGCGGACCAGGAACATGAAGGCCGGACCGATGCCGAACAGCACGATGGGATGACGGTACATGCGGTAGCGTAGGCGTCCCCAGCGCGACAGCGCCAGGTATTCGCGCACGGTCAGCGTCGTTATGTCGCCGACGCCGCGCTTTTCCAGGTTGCCGGAGGTGGCGTGATGGATCGCGTGCTCGCGCTTCCAGTAGCCGTAGGGGGTCATGGTCAGCACCGCCAGGACACGGCCGAGCCAGTCGTTGGCGCGGCTGGACCGGAACAGGCTGCCATGTCCGCAGTCGTGCTGGAGGATGAAAGTCCGTACGAGGAAGAAAGCGGCGGGAACCGCCAGCAGCAAGGTCAGCCAATACCCCACCTGAAGGCTGAACCCCATCAGAACGAGGATCGCGGCGAGCGGTCCGAGAGTCGTCCCGATCTGCCCGACGCTCCGGTGCAGGATCGGTTGCTTGTAAGCCGCTAGGAGCTGGGCCCAGCGGCGGGCCGTCTGCTTCTTGTCGTGCAGGTCCGGCGGGGTACTCGTCGGCGCGCTTGCATAGAGCGCCCCGTCATTTTCGGGCAGCATGCAGTTTTCCTGGTGAGGGGAGCGGGTGATCCCGGCCAAGGGAGTGTTCGAAGATCTTCACACCGCGGTCATGGATGACGAATATGGAGCTAAATTGCCCATACTCGTACGACCATACCCTTTTTGAGCCAAATACGCACCAGGAGATATAGAGCGGAAACGCCATCTGACTACAATAAAGTGAGCAGGATTGCCGCACGCTACTGACCCGTCTTTATGCATTGCCGACGGCGCCTTTGTCTCGCCGTTCCTCCGCCAGCAGGTAGAGCCCGGACCCTATGATGATCGACGCCCCGGCAAAGGTCCACGGCGACGGCACGTGGCCGAACACCAGGTAGCCCAGCGCCACCATCCCGATGATCTGCGTATAGCCGAACGGGGCCAGGACGGACGCGGGGACGTGCCGGTGGGCAAGGATCAGCAGGAAATGGCCAAGGCCGCCGAAAACGCCGGTCCCCGCCAGCGTCAGCCAGGTGAAGAGGTCCGGCGGCGTCACCCAGACGGTGTAGAGCCAGGGCAGCAGAAGCACGGTCGGGAACGCCGCTATGACGAGCAGCATGCTGCCCGGCGATTCGGTGATCGCCAGCGAGCGGGTCATGATGAAGTATCCGGCGCTGCTGACGACGGAGGCCAGCGACAGCAGCACGGCCCAGTGGACTTCGGCGATGCCCGGACGCGTCACCACGAGGATGCCGACGAAGCCGACGGCGATCGCCGCCCAGCGCTGCGCACCCACCGTCTCCTTCAGGAAGACGACGGACAGCAGGGCGATGCACAGCGGCGCCAGGAACTGGATCGTGACGGTTTCCACCAGTTGCAGGTAGCGCAGGGCCAGGAAATTCAGCCCCGTACACAGCGTCAGCAGTCCCGCCCGAATCAGCTGGGCAACCGGCCGCGACGTCCGCCACGCCGAGCGCGACCGCCACGGGTTGAGGAACACCATGGCAAGAGCGAAGTGGATCGCATACCGGAACCAGACGACCTCGACCGTCGGGACGTGCTGGCTGCTCAGCTTCGCCAGCGTGTCCAGGAAGCAGAACAGGGTGACGGCGGCGATGATGAGGCCGATCCCCTGAAGATGCTGGCTGCGGACAAGGGCGGCTTTATCGATCGCCTGGGTTTCCGTCACGCGCATTTTCCATCGGGTCCCGGGTCATCGGATCTCAGAGTGACGCCGACAGGATTCGGCGGCAACTGACGGTTACGATGTTACCGCTGTCAGTCCACTCCCGCAACCGGGAGGAACGGCGCGCTGCCATGCCTCCGGCGCAGGGACGAAGCCGGGACCGTGTTTCGTCAGCGCAACGACCAGACCGTGTTGGGAGAGCC
>NZ_JCACHA010000278.1:0-3041 GCF_059503625.1 Skermanella sp. | reverse complement strand
ACAGCGTCGCCGCCGGCCGCTACACCAATGCGGCCAAGCTGCTGGCGAGCCTGCTGGTGCAGGACCCAGAGCCGGACCATTCCCGCATCGCCGCCGTCCTAGATGCCCTGATCGAGATGTCGCCGGAGCCGTCCGCCCTGATCAACCGGGCGGCCATGCTGCTCGACCCCGAGATGGGCGACCCCGATCCGGAACGGGCTCTGGCGCTGCTCCAGGATGCCGCCGACCAGACGGAAGATCCGCAGCATCCCAATCACGCGCTGACGGCGCTGGCCCATGGCATGATCGCCGACTGCTACATCCAGGGCGCGGGAGTGTCCGCCGACCCCGATGTCGGCTTCAGCCATTACCTGCTGGCGGCGGAGTACGGCAACGCCAAGGCGGCTTTCAATGTCGGACTGGCCTATGATCAGGGGATGTTCGGTCAGGCGGTAGACCGGGACGAGGCCAAGCGATTCTACAAGATGGCCGCCGATGGCGGCGACGCCTCGGCGATGACGCGGCTTGCCGTCCTCTACATGACCGATCAGGACCCGCCCGACGAGGTCACCATCGTCGATCTGCTGGAAGCCGCCGTCGAGCAGGGCGACGAGGACGCCGCCGAGATCCTTCAGAACCTTCAGGACGACATACTGCCCTGACTATGCCTTTGCCTACCTGACCCCCTGCGGCCAGATCACGACGCGGACGGTCTGGAGCAGGATGATCAGGTCGAGCATCAGGCTGCAATTCTTGACGTAGTACAGGTCGAATTTCAGCTTCTCGCGCGCGTCGGCGATCGACGCGCCGTAAGGGTAGTTGACCTGCGCCCATCCTGTTATGCCCGGCTTGACGATATGCCTGTACGGGTAGCAGGACATGTCCTTGATCAGGTCGTTGACGATGGACGGCCGCTCGGGGCGCGGGCCGACGAAGCTCATCTCGCCGCGCAGCACGTTGAATATCTGCGGGATCTCGTCGATCCGGATCTTGCGGATGATGCCCCCGATGAAGGTCACGCGCGGATCGTTGACCGAAGCCCAGCGGGCGACGCCGTCCTTTTCCGCATCGACCCGCATGCTGCGGAACTTGATGACCGAGAACTTGCGGCCGTTCAGCCCGACCCGCTCCTGCCGGTAGAAGATCGGTCCACCGTCCTCCAGCTTGACGGCTATCGCCGTGAAGCACAGCAGCGGCAGGGCGAACAGCAGGAAGGCCATGCTGACAGCGATGTCGAAGGTCCGCTTCGCAGCCGTTTCGAACCGTCCCATCGTGGTGCCATTGGAGAACAGCAGCCAGTTGGGATAGGGCCGGTCGATCTCCAGCTGGCCGAACTCCCGCTCGAAGAAGGTCGCGGTATCCAGGATGCGGATGCCGCGCAGGCGGAACTGGAGCAGGGTCTCACGCGGCATGCTCAGTTCGGAGTGCTCCAGCGCCACGACGATCTCGTCGGCGCGAAGCTTCTCGGACAGGGCGAGCAGGTCGTTGGCGCGCACCACCCGCTCCTCCGCGACGCAGGTGTTGCACGGCTCGACCGGCGCGAAACCGAGGACGATGAAATTCGCCGGGCGCAATTCCCGCTCGGCGCGCTCGATCCGCTGGGCCTGCGGCCCGGTGCCGAGCACGAGCACACGGTTCTTGAGCGAGGAAATGCTGGATATGCGCGTCAGCACGACCCGGTTGCCGAGAAGCCCCAGGGAACTCAGGGCCAGCGCCGGAAACAGCGCACTCATCCAGATGCGGCTGCCCGGAGCCACGTAGAAGATGGTCATCAGGCACAGGAACGAAAGGCCGAGCCCGATCAGGATGCGGAGGCACAGGACCTTGAGGGTGAGAAGATACTTCCGCTCATACAACCCCATCATGAAAAGGCAGGGAATGGTAATGATCGTAAAGAGCGCGGTCTGGTGAATGTGGCCTTCCTGATTGGTCAGGACGATGTGAAGTGTTGCATAGCTCATGCTCAGGCACACGACCATCGCACTACCAAGGATCCCGGCGTCCGCTAGGGCCAGGAGAAGGAAAGATGTCGGAACAAACATATTAAATACGCGGATCATACTAATTCATCCCCCACTCGGCTTTTCCACAACCTGAAGCCCTTCTGATGGAATTCTATAAATTCTTATGAAAAGGCTTCCAAGTTCCCGAGCCTCGACCATTGTCGTCTTGAATCGCGAGGATATCACCGGTGAGCGGATGCACACTCGTTCTTGTGCATAAAATGGGCAAACCTTTTGTCGTACCGCCTTGTCCGAAAACAAGAAATTATAGACGGGAGGCAACTTTAGCTCACCTGCCCACTCGGTCCTGACGGGCTATGCAGTTACCGGGCATTCCCGCCTTACCGGAGGTCTGCGACAATCACATCCAGATATACCGATCAGATATCCTGGAGTCCGGTGGGGAGGGAACCTTGTTGTGCAATGCCGCAAAATTGTTTCATCTGGTTTTCCACAAATGTTACAGATCGTTTTAGGTATCGTTTAGTGACTCATTAACCCTGAATAGGGTACTTCTGCTTCCCAGATAGCCCCAGGAAATGCATCCGGATTCCAGGTAATTTTACTGGATTTCAAAATGCTCTTCCGCTCAACTCATGAAGCAAGACGGGATGACTGAAAAGAAATCGGAAGTGAAGGCGGCCCTGGCCACCTGCCGCAGTGCCTTCTTCATGACCGCGGCGTTCAGTGCGTTCATCAACCTGCTGATGCTCGTATCGCCGCTGTACATGATGCAGGTCTACGACCGCGTGCTGCACAGCAAGAGCGAAGCGACCCTGCTGATGCTGACCCTGATCACGGTCGGCCTGCTGGGCGTGATGGCCATGCTGGAAGTGATCCGCTCCAGGATCCTGGTACGGGTCGGCGGCAGGATGGACCAGCTCCTGAGCGAACGCATATTGTCGGCGCAGTTTCAGGCCAGCCTTCACCGGATCGGAGCCAATCCCGGACAGGCGAGCCGCGACTTCGACACGGTGCGCCAGTTCCTGACGGGCGCCGGCATTTTCGCCTTCTTCGATGCTCCCTGGACGCCGCTGATCCTGGCGCTCATGTTCGTGT
>NZ_JCACHA010000277.1:0-3046 GCF_059503625.1 Skermanella sp. | reverse complement strand
CGGTCGTGCGCCGGGTGCGGAAATGGTGGTGCAGCGGCACCAGCGCCTGCCGCCGCATGGCGTCGGCGGCCCCGCCGAACAGCACCTCGACCTGATGGTCGTACAGTTCGGCGGAGTGGTCGCTCAGGTATCCGTCGGTCTGGTAATGGAAGTTCTGGAGATAGTAGCGGGGCAGGGCGGAGCCCTCCTGCCGCTTCTCCTCGAAGACTTCGGCGCTGACATCGTCCCGCCGCCGGCGACGCACCTCCGGCAGGTCGCGGAAGAAGCGGACCGCATCGCGCAGGATCTTGCGCGGCGGCTCGATCATGTCATGCGGCATCCTGTAGTAGCCGGCCTCGATGTTGGCGAGGTCCCGTCGCATCAGTTGCCGAACTTCTGCCAGTATCTCGGAGTTGTCGGGAAAGGTCAGCCCCTTCGGCTGCTTTTCTTCAGGCACCAATCTGCCGTTCAGCCGCGCCGCCAAGGCCTTCTGTCCGAAGAACCAGGAAATTCGGGCCGTCTGGCTCAACGCGTAAGCCGCCCGTTCCGCCGGTCCGATCATCGTCCAAGCTCCGTTTTACTATAAGGTATGCACTTAACCTAGGTTCTCCCCCCCGGGATGCCAAGTCCGGACCGGAAGGGGCGGTCGCCGGCGCGGACGCCGGTACGGGAAGCGGGCAGACGACGCCCAACCGGCTTACCTGAAATAGCCGCAGCCGGACGTGTCCGGCGGACATTGATTTGCCTGCGCGGTTGTGGTTGGTTCCCTCGCGGAGTGATCGGCATCATACAAATGCCGCAAAGATTATTGGGCCTTGAACAGGCACCCTGAACCAAGGAATGGGACGGCACGGATGAGCGACTTCAAAACCCTTGACGATTTTGAGTTCGACGGCAAGACCGTCCTGGTCCGCGCCGACCTGAACGTCCCGGCCAAGGACGGGGTCGTGACGGATACGACGCGCATCGACCGGCTGGCGCCGACCCTGACCGAGCTTTCGCAGGCCGGCGCCAAGGTCGTCGTCCTCTCGCATTTCGGTCGTCCCAAGGGCGGTCCCGACGAAAAATACTCGCTCAAGCAGGTGGTGGACGCCGTGTCCAAGGCCGTCGGGCAGAAGGTCGCCTTCGCCGACGACTGTGTCGGTCCCGTCGCCAAGGACGCCCTGGCCAAGATGCACGCCGGCGCCATCATCGTGATGGAGAACCTGCGCTTCCATCCGGAAGAGGAGAAGAACGACGCCGGCTTCGCGGCCCAGCTGGCCGAACTCGGCGACATCTACGTCAACGATGCATTCTCCGCCGCACACCGCGCCCATGCCTCGACCGAAGGTCTTGCCCGCCTGCTGCCGAACGCCGCCGGCCGTTTGATGGAAGCGGAACTGAAGGCCCTCACCCTCGCCCTGGAAAAGCCCGAACGTCCGGTAGCGGCGGTCGTCGGCGGCGCCAAGATCTCGACCAAGCTGGACCTGCTGGGCAATCTGGTCCGCCGCGTCAATCTGCTGGCGCTGGGCGGCGGCATGGCCAACACCTTCCTCTATGCCAAGGGGACGGCGGTCGGCGCCTCGCTTTGCGAGAAGGACATGGCGGAGAAGGCGCGCGAGATCATGGCGATCGCCGAGGAAGCCGGCTGCGAGATCCTGCTGCCGCGTGACGCCATCACCGCCAAGGAGTTCAAGGCCGGCGCCACGAGCGAAGCGGTCGCGATCGATCAGGTCCCGTCCGACAGCATGATCCTCGATATCGGCCCGGAAACGGTCGAATACATCACGCTGAAGCTCCAAGGCTGCAAGACGGTCGTCTGGAACGGCCCGCTCGGTGCGTTCGAGACCAAGCCGTTCGATGCCGGCACCAACGCGGTGGCCGGTACGGTCGCGGCGCTGACCAAGGCTGGCCGGGTCCTCAGCGTCGCCGGCGGCGGCGACACCGTCGCGGCGCTGGCGGCAGCCGGAGTCGAGGATTCGTTCACGTACGTTTCCGCCGCCGGCGGCGCCTTCCTCGAATGGCTGGAAGGCAAGGACCTGCCGGGCGTCGCGGCCCTCAAGTCCTGACCTGCGGCAAGGCTGGATGCGCCGGCTGGGTCAGCCGGCGCCGTAGCGCTTGAGCCACTGCTGCTCGATCCGCACCATCCACGACGGATGCGGCTCGGGCAGCGGGACGCCCAGTTCCTCGTGGGACAGCGTCGCCTCGCCCAGGGGCAGCTCATCGAATCGGGCGCGGTCGGCGGCACTCAGCTTATCCAGGTCCAGCACCGTGAAGTCGCCCCAGACGCCGGGATCCTGCTTGTGCAATTGGGCATCGGGCGACAGCAGGAAGTCCGCCACCACCATGGCCGCACCGGGAGCGTTGGCGTTGTACGGGATCGCCACGAAATGCGTGTTCCCGATGGTGCCCCGCTCCAGCACGAAGGTTCGGATCGACGCCGGCAGCAACCCGCTGGCGATGTCGCGCGACGCTTCGCCGGGATGGAAGCTCATGCCCATGGCGACCTCTCCATCGGCCAGCATCTGTTTCAAGGCCGGCCCTGTCGCCGGGAAGTTCCGGCCGCTCCTCGCCAGATTGGGGTGAAGCTGTTCCAGGTATGACCAGAGCGGTCCCGTGACCTTGTCGAAATCGGCGTCGTCGGCTGCATCCCGGAGTCTCGACGGATCTGGTGTCACTTCCACCAATACCTGCTTCAGGAAGGTGCTGCCGATGAAGTCGGGCGGGCTGGGATAGGTGAACCGTCCGGGATTGGCCTTCGTCCACTCCAGCAAGGCGGCAGCACTTCTCGGCGGCTTCGCGACCTGTTCGGTATCGTAGGTGAAGACGAACTGAGCCATGCCCCAGGGTGATTCGAAGCCGTCGGTGGGAATGGTGAAATCGACTGTCGTGGTGGGCTTGCCTTTCGTGTCGATCAGGCCCGCATTCGGCAGGCGGTCCACGAAGGGGCCGTAAAGCAGCCGGTTCTCCTTCATCGCCGCGAAGTTTTCGCCGTTGATCCAGACCAGATCGACCGAGCCACCCTCGTCCTTGCCGGCCGCCTTCTCCGCCAGGACCCGTGACACGACGTCGGCCGTGTCGGTCACCT
>NZ_JCACHA010000276.1:0-3052 GCF_059503625.1 Skermanella sp. | reverse complement strand
TGGGCGCCCGCCACCCCGATCTGGTCAAGCTGACCCAGCAGCTCAACCAGACGCGCCGCGAACGCGCGATGGAAGTCGCCAAGATCGTGCAGGGGCTGGAGAGCCGCGCCAACGAGGTCCGCGCCCGCGAGCGGAGCGCGCAGGCCGAAATCGACAGCCTGAGGCAGGAAGCCAACCTGAGCGGCCGCGGCGCCGACGAACTGGCCCAGCTTCAGCGCGCCGCCGACGGCAAGGCGCTTCAGCTCGAGGCGCTGGAACAGCGCTTCAAGGAAGCGACCAGCCGGATCGACCTGGATCAGGCCGGAGCCCGCATCGTCACCTCCGCCAGGGCGCCGCTGGAGCCGTCGCATCCCAACAAGCCGCTGTTCCTCGCGGTCGCGGCCCTGGGTTCGATGCTGCTCGCCATGACGCTGGCGATCCTCTACGACCACCTGACGCCCGGCTTCCGCTCGGCCCGCGAGATCAAGAACGAGCTTGGGCTGAAGATGCTGGGAGCGGTGCCCAAGGTTCGCCTGAGCGGCCAGAGCATCGCCGACCAGGTCCTGCTCAAACCGCTCGAGCCGTTCGCCGAAGCGATCCGGACCATCATCACCGGGCTTACCCACGAGCGGCCCGCCGGGGGCAGGGCCAAGCTGGTCCTCGTCACGTCCTCGGTGCCGGACGAAGGCAAGACCTCCCTCGCCATCGCGGTCGCCCGCACGCTGACGCTCAGCGGCCTACGGGTCCTGCTGCTGGACTGCGATCTCCGCCGCCCGTCCGTGGGTGCGGCCTTCCGGTTCGGCAACGCGGTCGGTCTGGTGGAATGCATCGAGAAGGGCGTCAGCCTGGAAGAGGCGATCCGCGTGGACGAGGCTACCGGCCTGGACGTCATGCCCGCAGGACGCGGCATCCAGAACCCGCAGCGCTTCTTCGCCTCGTCCTCCGCCGTGGGCGGTGCGTTGCAGCGGCTGATGATGAACTACGATTTCATCGTGATCGACAGCCCTCCCGTCATGGTCGCTTCGGACGCGGCCCTGATCGCCAGGGGCTGCGACAGCGTGCTCTACGCGGTGGAGTGGGAGAAGACCCCGCGCAGCGCCGTCAAGGCCGGCATCGAAAGCCTGACAGCGCTGGATATCGCGGTGGCCGGAATCGTGCTGACCAAGGTCGATTACTCCAAGCAGCGCTATGCGGGCGACATGTCTGCCTATGCATACCGCTACAAGGACTATCACAACATTCCCGCATAGGAGCGTCGAATGCCGGCCAATAGACCGGAACGAACGCAAGTGGAACAGGACCGCCAGCTTTTTCTGATCTGGAAAAGCTTTCAGCGCAGGCCGGAAACACTGGCCTCTTACTTCGGCATCAAGGTTGAGTATGTAACGAGCGGATTTTCGTCAAAAGCCCTCAAAGGGCTGGACTATCTGGTCAAGAGCGCAAAGACGCTGGGCCTGCTCCACCGGGAACGCCCCGACGTCGTCTGGGTGCAGTCGCCGCCAAGCTTCATTCCGCATCTGGTGCTGGCGTGGCGCCGCGTCATGGCGCCGTCGATGGTCGTGATCATCGACTGCCACAACGCGGTGATCCGTCCGCCGTGGTCGAAGGTGCCGTTCCATGGCTGGTCGCTGCGGTCGGCCGACCTCAGCATCGCCCACAACGCCGACGTGGTCGGGCCGCTGACGGCGCTGGGCGCACCCGCCGGCCAGGTGATGGTGCTGGAGGACCGCAGCGCCGGCCTGTCCGAAGGACCGGCAGCACCGTCCGAGCGGAAGCCCGGAGTTAAGCCGCTGGTGCTGGTGCCGTGCTCCTTCGCCAAGGACGAGCCGATCGAACAGCTGCTGGAGGCGGCGCGGCGGACGCCCGGCGTCCGCTACGTCGTCACCGGCAACCCGAAGAAGGCTCATGAAGGGCTGGTCGCCGGGGCGCCGCCGAACGTCGAGTTCCCGGGGTTCATATCCAAACGGGACTTCGATGCCCTTCTTCACGGCTGCGACCTGCTGGTCGGCCTGACGACGCTGGAAGGAGTCCAGCTGTCGGCGGCCAACGAAGGGGTGGCGGCCGGCAAGCCGATGGTGCTCAGCCACACGGAAACACTGCGCTCCCTGTTCGCGGGGGGCAGCGTCTTCGTCGATCCGCTGGATGCGGGATCGATCGCGAACGGAGTGGAGGACGCGCTCGGCCGGTGGGCGCAATTGGAAACCGGCATGCGGGAACTTCGTCTCAAGCGTGATGAGCGGTGGCTCAAACAGGCAAGGGAGGTGAACGCCTTCATAGCTAGAGCAAAGAAAGTGCGGAAAGCTCCGGAAAAGCCGGTAAGCCAAGTGCTTCCCGCACAGATCAAACAAGGGGACTGATGATGTCGACGCGGGTTTCCAAGCAGCAGCGGTCAGTGCTGATCATCGTTGAAAACCTCCCGGTCCCTCTCGACCGCCGGGTATGGATCGAGGCGCGTACCTTGAGCGCCGCAGGGTATCAGGTCATCGTCTGCTGTCCGCGCAGCGACAAGCACCCCGAACCTTACGAGTTCCTGGAGAACGTCCATATCTACCGGCATCCCTATCCGACCGAGGGCGTCGGGCTGTGGGGCTATCTGGTGGAATACAGCTCCGCCCTGTTCTGGCAGTTCCTGCTGGCGTTCCGCATCCTGTTCAAGCACGGGTTCGACGTCATCCAGGCGTGCAATCCGCCGGACACGATCTTCATCGTCGGCGGCTTCTTCAAATACGTCTTCGGCAAGAAGTTCATCTTCGACCACCACGACCTGTCGCCGGAACTCTACGAGGCCAAGTTCCAGAAGAAGGGACCGCTCCATAAGATCCTTCTCAAGCTGGAGCGGCTGACGTTCCGGACCGCCGACGTCGTCATCTCGACCAACGACAGCTTCCGCAAGATCGCCGAGACGCGCGGGTCGGTGCCGTCCGACCGCATCTTCATCGTCCGCAGCGGTCCCGACCTGAACCGCTTCCGCCTGGAAGCGCCGGTCGAGTCCTGGAAGAAGGGCCGCAAGTACATGGTCTCGTACCTGGGCGTGATGAACGACCAGGACGGCATCGACTACCTGCTCGAAGCC
>NZ_JCACHA010000275.1:0-3053 GCF_059503625.1 Skermanella sp. | reverse complement strand
ATCGCATTCCTGCTCTGCTATCTGAGCACTGCGCAACTCTATATCGGCCAAGCGTATCCATAGCCTTCGCAGGATAAGATCGTCTGCCCGCGATGCCTCAAGCAGGGCCCGGTTACGCCTCCGGAGAGCTGATCTCGCCATCTCACGGTGGCTTTCGATGATCTGAAGAGCCTTCCTGTGTGGTGATCTTGCCATGGTGGATTTCTAATTGGGTTGTGGCGCGAGGTTGTTCGGGTCGAGGAACCACAGGTAGTGGCGGGATGACCGGCGTCACTGTATCTGCAGTGCGCCGGGCCTAAAGCTATCCCGGCCCCCTGACGGGATGGTTGTGAGCCGAAGCCTCCGGCCAAGCTGATCCGAAGTACTAGCCGACGATCTGCCAGGAACCGTCCTGCTGCTGACACGCTCTCCCGGTACCCTGCTGGGGGCGGCCGTTAACGTAGATGGTTTGCTGGAACTCGCGACAGTACTGGCCGGTCTGAGGATTGCGGCCCTCTCGGATCGGTGTGATGCTGCCGGAGTTGCCGCTGTCGGGGTTCTCCCACTGAATCTGCTGACCAACCGGAGCCGCATAGGCGCGCTGCTCGGCCTGTGAGGCGTAGTCGGTATCCTTGTCACTGAGGGCGGCAACAGCACGGTTGCCCAGAAAAGCTCCGAGAAGCGTACCAGCCGCAGTTGCCGCGAGGCGTCCCTTGCCGCCCCCGATCTGTGAGCCCAGCAGGCCACCGGCGCCCGCACCGCCCAGGGTTCCAAGGGTCGAACTGTCACACGCCGTTACGGAGACCAGCGATGCGCACATGGCAATCACCAAAACGATTTTTCGCACTATGCACCCCAACGTGATGGTTGTCAGGGCGGTCAACAGCCAAGTCGGCGTTTCAAGCCGGCTTGAGCAACCTGATTTCTGGAAATTCGGATTTGGGCGCCTCAGTCATTTTGATCGAGCATGGTGATGTAGACGAGGTCGGTGGTTTGAAACGCGACGAGTTTTCCGTAGCTAGGCTTATTTCCATTGGATCTTTCCCGATGACGGGACTCGGCTGCCCGGCACGATTCGGCAGCTATTCCCCACAAGCACGCTGACATGGTGAGGACCGACCTCGTTGAAAACCGCCTGTTTTGGAATAAAGGATGACGTAACGAAAATGCGATCGTGCGTCGCACACATCGCCAGCCATTCCCTTGGATCCGTTGCAATTCCACCAGCAAAGGCATGAAGAGGCGTAACACCGGCTTGGCACCGCGGTTTACGGCTTCAAGGAACCGACACCCCTTTATCCGCCCTCGCTGAGCCGGAGATATGATGGAAGACTCGAAGCGAATCGCCCTGGTCGCCCATGACTCCATGAAGGACGAACTCCTCGCCTGGGTGCGGCACAACGCTGAAACCCTCAAGACCCACCGGTTCTGGTCCACTGGGACAACCGGGTCCAAGATCAAGGAAGCATGTCCCGAACTCCAGGTCATTACCCTGAAGTCCGGCCCGCTGGGCGGCGATCAGCAGATCGGTGCCATGATCGCCGACGGTGCTCTCGATATCCTGCTGTTCTTCACCGACGCCCTGTCGCCCCACCCGCACGACGCTGATGTCCAGGCGCTCACGCGCCTATCGACGCTCTACAATGTTGCCCTGGCGACTAACCGAACGACTGCTGACTTCCTGATCACTTCACCTTTCTTCGGGAAGGCATTCCAACCCACCGGCGGCGGCGACGGGCAACCCGCTCATCCGAGCGTGCAGAATTGAAATACCGCTCATAGACGTCAGGGGCCGGATCTCCTCCGTAGTGAGGCGACTCAGGCGTTCTTGGAAAATGGAGATAAGGGTGCTCAAGGATTTGGCGCTCCCGCACCGTACTCGTTCACCTCCCCTCCCATTGACGGTGTATCGCGGGGAATCGGTCTGGCGATATGAGGGTAGCATTACCCGGCCGGTTCTGATTCTATGGCGGTATGACGCGCAAGGGGCCTGTTGATCTTTCCGGCATGGACCGCCGCTTCTTCGAGGGGCTGAGCCCGGAAGCCCGGGTTGAGCTGCTGTGTCGCCTGCATGCGCTGGCGATCGAGCAGGCCGAGAAGCTGGCCCGGGACTCGACCAACTCGTCGCGGCCGCCGTCGTCCGACGGCCCCTTCGGCCCGGCATCGGGTATCTCGACTGGCGCGTTTCCGCCCGCGCCATCGGCCTCACCCTCCGCACCGGAACCGCCAGCCCACTCCGGTCGCAAGCCCGGCAAGCAGCGCGGCACCAAGGGGATCTGGCGGTGCGAGCCTCTTCAGGCCGAGCGTGACGAGAACCATCACCCAACCCTCTGCGCCGCGTGCGCCACGCCGTTCGAGATGTGGGACCGCCAGGCCGGTCACAGCGCCCACTTCGTGCTCGACCTGGAGCGCACGGCCGGCGGCATCCGGATCGCCTGCGTCCTGCACCGCTATCATGCGACCGTCTGCGCCTGCGGTGTCCGGACTGCCGCGCGGCCCGGCATTGGTGTGCTCTCCACGATGCCGGGACGCTCGCGCGATCTGCTGCTGAGTGAAGCCTGTCTGGTCGGTCCCGCCTTGGCCACGTTCATCGCCGCCCTGTCGGTGCGCTACCACGTGTCACGTGCCAAGATCCGCGAGTTCCTGGCCGTCTGGTTCGGCGTGCCGCTCTCGATCGGTACGCTCGACCGCTGCATCCAGGAAGTCGGCATCGCCTGCGAGCCGGTCGTGGAGGATCTGCTCGACGATCTGCGCCAAGCCGGCGTGATCCATGCCGACGAGACGCCGTGGAAGCAGCACGGCCGCCTGCGCTGGCTGTGGGTCGTGCTGTCGTCGAGCACCGCCATCTTCCATATCGGGTCACGCCAGGGTGATGAGATCCGCGACCTGATCGGCGACGCCTTCCTGGGCTGGCTGGTCAGCGATGGCTACGCCGCATACCGGTCGTTCAAGAAGCGACAGAGGTGTTTGGCCCATCTGATCCGCAAAGGCATCGCTCTGGCCGGCGGGCTCAACCCCATGGGCGTCAACTTCGGCGACTGGCTGCTGCGCGAGATGCGCGGCCTGATCCACGC
>NZ_JCACHA010000274.1:0-3062 GCF_059503625.1 Skermanella sp. | reverse complement strand
ACACGACCGTGAATGTCCAGACAACGCTGGATGTGGATCGCCGCATTGACTGACTGATCGGTTGCCAAACAGATAGTGTGACCTTTAGGCCGGGCTCGTCCCGGCCTTTTCTTTTCGCAGACTGCGCCGATCGGCAGAATATTTTTTAAAGTTATGCTGACCAAGGTTGGATCGGTACCATCGAACGAGAAGAACCAAATGCCGAGCGGGCAAGCTTACCGCTCTACCAAATACCATCTCAGCCGTTATGCACTCGGTCAGAACGGATTGATCCAGATCGTTTCGAGTTCACTGATGTTCCCACATCCATGCGTGGAGACTGAGAAGGGTATCACAGATCTAGCTGGCCATTTTCCACTTCGAGGATGGTTTTGGCAGGACGCAAGACAGCCCCGGACCTTCGGAGGTCCGGGGCTGTCTTGCGCCAGCAAAATCCTACTTCGTCCTACGGCTTGATCGGGAAGCCGTTAATGTTGCGAGCCATGTCGAAGAGATTGCCCGTGTTGGCCGGGCAGTTCGCCGAGCCATAACCCGCTGCTCCCGTCGCTTTCAGAATCCGCAGACGGTCGGCGATGCGGCCGTCGGCCTTGTACACGCCATCCCTGTGTCCATCCGGGATCAGCAGCTCGGGATGATCGAAGGGGGCGCGTGAGCACCGGACCCGCTCGTCGGTCAGCGACTGCATGAAGGCAACCAGGGCGTCCTGCTCGGTCAGGGTCAGGCCCAAAGGTGTGACGTCGGGGGACTTGTTGATGTTGTTGAAGTCTCCACCACGATTATAGAACGCCATCACCTGCTGCAGGGTAGCCTGACCGCCGTTGTGGAAGTAGGGCGGCGACAGGGCGACGTTCCGCAGCGTTGGGGTTTTGAAGGCGCCCATGACGGCCAGCCTCTCGTCCTTCAGGTTGACGCCTGGCGGTACCGCGTTGCCGCCGCAGGCAATTGTATCCTGGCCGGGAAACGGGACCTCGAAGTCGCAAGGGTTGATCAGGTAGGAGTCGGCCTTGCGTCCGTTGATCCACTGGCGCGAGTATGACAGCGGAGCACCCCAGGGATCGATGCCGCCGACGCCCAGATCCTCCTGCACCGGACGGACACCGATGTTGTAGAACCCGTTGTCGTAAAGCGAGGGATTGCCGTCACTCATCGGCATGCGCTCGACCAGCTTGGGCTGCTTGCCCGGACTGGATACATGGGCGGCCTTGGACATCAGCGGGCCGTCGTGGCAGGCGATGCACTTGCCTTTGCCCTCGAAGATCGCTTTGCCCTGCTGCTGCTGGGCGGTGAGCTGACCGCGGTCGAACGGACTGTCGTCCGAGACCAGAGTCGCTTCGTACAGCATCACAGTAAGGCCGAAGAATAGCGGAAAGTTCAGCTCCATCTGGGTGTAGCCTGCAGGATCCTTGACCAGGCTTACCGAATTGTCAGCGTTGGTTACGAACTTGAACTTGTCCGGAGATCCCCAGAAACGCTTGGCGAAGGCGTTCCTGATCATATCGCCATAAGTGAACTTCAATCCGATCATGGAGGCGCTGACCATATCGCCCAGCGGACCGCCCGCGCCGAACAGACTGTCCGAGGTGCTGACCGTCTGAAGCTTGAGTGCCTGCTGGGCCATCATCTTACGCCCGATATCGGCAAATGCGCGGGCGGTGCACGACATTTCGAAATCGCTGAGCAGCGGACCCACCGCCTGGGAAGCGGCACTGGCATTCTCCAATCGGACATTCTGGAGCGCCACGCTGCCATCCGCCTTCAGCACGACGAGCCGCGAGGCCTTGTCGTTGCGGATGTCCCGTAGGCCGAACACGCCGGTACCGCTGAACATGTTGTTCGCCCGACCGTCCCAGAAGTTCCGATGATAGAACACGGCGTTGATGACGGTTGGCGAGTTGCGCGGCTCAACCTTGCGCGTGCCGTGGCCGAGGATGTTGAAAACCTCGTCCACAGTCCTCCTGCAGCGGTCCGTGTTGGTCGCGCGCGGCTGCTGCTTCGGACGCTCGATCGTGCCGACGTAATCGCCCGCGAAAGTACCCGCCGACGCGGAGACGTCGTTGGTGTCAAACAGAACGCGGCTCTTCGCGTTATTCGGATCCAGCAACTTACGGAACGGGAAGTCATCAGGCTTCAGGGTGATGTTGGGGCCGGCCTTCTGTCCCGATGCCGTCAGCCCCGTACCGGCGGTGGAACCCCACATCTTGTCGCCGGCGTTCAATCCCGGGTTCAGCTGGTTGGTGACACGGGGGTCCGCCCCGGCGCGGAAATGGCAGCTGGCGCAGGCCACGGTGTCGCTGCCGATCTGCTGATCCCAGAACAGCGCTTTCCCGGCCGCTTTGGCCCAATCCTTGTTCCTGACGATGCCGGTCAGGTCTGGCAGCGGCGGCGCCTTGCCTTTCAGCGACTCCAGGGGGCGGTCATCCGGCTCATTGACGTCGATCACCTCATCCTCGGGATCAGTGTCCTCGATGTTGTCGATGATCTCGACTTCCCCGCCCAACTCCGGATCCGCCGGTATCGTCTGGGCAACGCTCAGCGACGACCACATCGCCGTGACAGTCACCGCTGTGAGGAGGCATGTCGAGGTGGATAGAAGCCAGTGGCGTAGACCGAGCCGCATAGGAAATGTTCTCCCGGAACCTGTTCGATGGGTGCGCCTGTGCCCGTTAACCAAGCCAGAGGACCGCGTTCAGGGAGATGACGTGTGGGGAGCGACTTTATTGCCGGGAATTTTTCCGATAACAGGATTTTTTCGACAGCTGATGCCTATGACTTGCCTGGCCCTGAGCGAATAGCCGGAAACGTCACCGCAAGATTGATTATTCGCCTGGTTATGCAAGGAAAGGGATGCCAGCGGGATGAATACTCAAGAAATATCCCGCTCACTACGCAAATTTCAACTTCATCGGGATGGTTTTCTATCCAGCAGAGGGTGAGCAGCATCACTTGGAGTTTGCCACCGCCAGGACTTCGAGCACCATCTGCATATCTACCTCGGTGGGTCCGCTGGGAACTTCACCGCGATAAGTGGAAGCCGAAACGTTCAGGTTGCTGATGGCCAGGGC
>NZ_JCACHA010000273.1:0-3062 GCF_059503625.1 Skermanella sp. | reverse complement strand
GCCGACATCGCCGCGCCGGCTGGCCGGCGCCCGCTTCGATTTAGCACGACCTACGGCAGGAGCGCCTTCACTAATCAACTTCTTCAGCCCCAGGTATCACAGAAACGTTCTCACCCCCTCACCTCTCTCCCGAGAAGGGTGGAGAGGGGACTTCAATCGGGACGCCCTCTACAGCAGCGACAACTGATCCCCCGCCTTCGGCGGCGGGCGGAACTGCGTGCAATCCAGGTCCCAGCGCCGGCCGGTCAGGTTCAGCCGGCGGCACGCCAGCTTGAAGCGCCGCGACAGCAACTCCGCGATCGGGCCGGTCCCGGTCATCCGGGTCCCGAACTCCGACTGGTACAACCCGCCCGCCCGCGCCTGCCGGATCAGGCTCAGCACCCGGTCGGCGCGGTCCGGGACGTGCTCGCGCAGCCATTCCTCGAACAGGTCTTTGATCTCCAGCGGCAGCCGCAGCAGGATATAGCTGCCCCCGACCGCCCCAGCGGCGGCGCCCGCCTCCAGAACAGCTTCAAGCTCGTGGTCGTTCAGCGCGGGGATCATCGGGCTTGCCAGCACCGAGACCGGCACCCCGGCGGCCGTCAGTTCCCGGACCGCTTCCAGCCGCCGCGCCGGAGTGCTGGCCCGAGGCTCCATCCGCCGCGCCAGCTCCCTGTCCAGCGTCGTCACGGAAACCGCAACCGCCGCCAGCCCGCGTTCCGCCATCGGCCCCAGGATGTCGAGGTCGCGCGTCACCAGCGCCGATTTGGTGATGATCCCGACCGGCTGGTTGAAGTCGCGGCAGACCTCCAGCACCGAGCGGGTGATCCGCTCCGTCCGCTCGACCGGCTGGTAGGGATCGGTATTGGCCCCGATGGCGAGCGGCTGACAGACATAACTCTTTGCACGAAGATCCCGCTCCAGCAGCTCCGCCGCGTTCTTCTTGCGGAAGATCCGCGTCTCGAAATCCAGCCCTGGCGACAGCCCGAGATAGGCGTGGGTCGGCCGCGCGAAGCAGTAGATGCAGGCGTGCTCGCAGCCCTTGTACGGGTTGAGCGATTGGTCGAACGGCACATCCGGAGACGCATTGCGCGTGATCGCCGTCCGCGCCGAATCATCCCCGACCACCGTGGCCGGCCCCCGCTCCTCCTCCCGCCCGTCCTCGCCCCTGGCATCCCAGCCATCATCGACCAGCACCCGCCGCTCGCGCTCGAAGCGCGACGACTCGTTGCTGATCGCCCCCCGGCCTTTCAGGGCAGTGCGCCGGATCTCGTCCATGGCGGCAGGATAGGCTGATTGGGCGTGAACATAAAGGGAACATTTATGATCCCCCCCCCGCACGGCGCCTGCTTGGCAACTCCCAAGCCTTGTGCAAATCTTTGTACGTCAATAAGGAGACTAAGACCGCCTAATAAAACCATTTTTCGACGAAGCGGAAGGTTATGAGAGCGGTGGCGAGGCAATGGAAGGCCTCGAAGATGTCGGCACGACGTTCGTAGCGGACGACGATCCGCCGGAAGCGGGCGAACCATGCCAGGGTGCGCTCGACTTTCCAGCGGTGGCGGCCGAGGCGCTCGCTGTTATCGATGCCGCGGCGCGCGATGCGGGGGATGATGGCGCGCCGGCAGCGGGCGAAATCATAGCCCTTGTCGGCGTGCAGCTTGGCGGGCCGGCCGGCGCACTGGCGAATGGCCGGGATGGCGTCGACCGTGGCTTCCAGCATCCGGCTGTCGTGGACGTTGGCGGCCGACAGGGTCACGGCCAGCGGGATGCCGTTGGCGTCGATGACGACATCGCGCTTGGAGCCTGCCTTGCCCCGGTTGGTCAGGTTCGGCCCGGTCTCAAGGCCCCCCTTTTGGCCGGAACGCTGGAGCTGTCCAGCGCCGCCCGGCTCCAATCAATCTCATTGGCCGTACCCAACCGGTCAAGAAGGACATGGTGCAGCCTCTCCTACACCCCGGCGGCCTGCCAGTCGCGCAGACGCCGCCAGCAGGTCATCCCGGAGCCGCAGCCCATCTCCTGTAGCAGCATTTCCCACGGAATGCCGCTTCTCAGAACAAACAGAATGCCGGTCAACGCCGCTCGATCATCGACCGGCGGCCGACCGCCTTTCGGACGGGGCGGGCGCGCCGGAAGCAACGGCGCCACGACCGCCCACAGCTCATCGCTGACAAGGGGTTTCGCCATGCCCTTCAGATAGGCAGCGGCCCACCTTGATCAAGGTTTTGTTAGGCGCTCTAAGTGCCCGCAGCAAAACTGCCATACTCCTGCAAGGAAAAATTTTATACATAACGCTTTTTTTTCCTTAAACGAGAATGCTTTGTTTCCTTATCGGCTTATTCAACACGTTTTGTATCTTTATCCTATTAAATTGGCTCAAAAGCGTTGGACCTCATACCAGCAGTTTTATACAGTGTTGGCATAGATTATCGTGATAGCACATGGATGTTATGCTACATGCTAAAGGTCGAAAGTCTGTCTTTTCGGTTCAAGACACACGCCATAAGTCAAACAGTCACGAGAACGATCAAGGGATTTTCCATAGGTCGGCGCAATGTAGTACGCGGCATAGTAGCCGATGCGCAACGGGGCGAACTTCCCACTGCAGGGATTGATGCCCTACGGAACAATGTGAACGAGACCGATATGGTCGCGGCCGCGACGATTCTCGATTCACCCGCAGGTCTGCGCAAGCGGTCGGTCACCAGCCTATTGCAGGGCGCCGTGCCTCGGATCCATAAACTTCAAGCCAAGAGCGCCCGTTTGGAGGCAGCTTATGCATGTGGGTTCATCAACGCTTGGTCCACCGAATCGACTGAGGCTATCAAGACAATCGCAGTCCTATCGCGCCTGACGCAGGTGCCTTTGAATGACGCAATCATAGCTTTGCAGGAAGCCGTCGAAGAGAAAAGCATTGGTATTCTTGAATTTACGCGTGCAGACGAATACCTAGTCGAGCAGATTGCGCGCGAAGCGTTTTTCGAGTTCTGCGTCAATAACGAATTTGGTATCGAATCCTATCTTGGGAGGCGAATTCGTCACAATACACTGCACGGCGTCATGACGAGCAGCGTAGACGCGGT
>NZ_JCACHA010000272.1:0-3063 GCF_059503625.1 Skermanella sp. | reverse complement strand
AAGCTGCGCGACCGTCAGGTCGGCTATCCCGTGTCAATCATCAAGGCCGGCGTCGAGCTTATCGGCCGCCATCCGGGACCGGTCCGTCCGCCGCTCACCAACCTGACCGGCGAGGAAAAGGAAATGCTCCGGGGCCTGATCGCGCAAGCCGGCTGAGTTGCCCCGCCCGGCCCCATCGGCGCTAACTTAGGCTGTCTCTTCCGCCTTTCCGTCATACCAAGGCTTGATCTTGGTATCTCCCTTCAGGAACTGAGCGGGTAACATCCGGACTTCAAGTTGAAGTCCTCACGTCAGCTTCCGCCGGGAGATGCCAAGATCAAGTCTTGGCATGACGATAGAGTGGAGCGTAATGCCCGCTTGACGCGCAGGAATGTATTAAGTCGGCGCCAATCTGACCGGCGCTGAGCAGGCTTCAATAAGACTAAACGGAGGAAACCAATGAGAAACAAAGGTGCGCTTTCGACTATTGCCTGCGCGATCGTGATGGCATCGGCGGTCTCGCCGGCGCTGGCCCAGAGCGGCGGCAACAACATCACCATCGTCCTGCCGGAGCAGCCCAGCAACCTAGAGCCGTGCGGCAGCATCCTGACCGATGTCGGACAAGTGCTGAACCAGAACATCACGGAGCCGCTGACCGTCATCGACCCGAAGGACGGCACGCCGCAGCCCAAGCTGGCGACCAAATGGGAGCGGGTCAACGACACGACATGGCGGTTCCACCTGCGCGACGGCGTCAAGTTCCAGGATGGCAGGGAATTCAATGCAGAGGCCGTCGCCTTCACGCTCAAGCGGATGACCAGCGGCGCCTTCACCTGCAACAACCTCGCGAAGTTCGGCAGCGCCAAGCTTTCCGTGACGCCGGTCGACAAGCTGACGGTCGATATCAAGACCGAAAAGCCGGAGCCGATCCTGCCGGCGCTGCTGAGCGTCGCCATGATGGTCTCGCCCGCCACTCCGGCCGACAAGGCGGTCAACGATCCCGTCGGCACCGGTCCCTACAAGCTCAATACCTTCACGCCGCAAACCGTGGTGCTCGACCGCTTCGACGGCTACTGGGGCAAGACGCCGGATATCGCGAAGGCGACCTATGTCTGGCGCGGTGAATCCTCGCTCCGCGCGGCGATGGTCCAGACCGGCGAGGCCCAGTTGACCCCCGCCATCGCGATCCAGGACGCGACCAATCCGAAAACCGACTTCTCCTACCTGAACTCGGAAACCACGGCGATCCGGATCGATACGGAGCAGCCTCCCCTCAACGACGCCCGCGTCCGCAAGGCGCTGAACCTCGCCATCGACTGGCAGGGGATGGCGGAGCTGTTCGGCGCCGACGTGCTGCGCGCTTCGCAGATGGTGGTGCCGGGCATCAACGGCCATGACCCCGACCTCAAGCCCTGGGGTTACGATCCGGATCAGGCCGCCAAGCTGCTGGCCGAGGCCAAGGCAGACGGCGTTCCGGTCGGGACGACGATCAAGCTGATCGGCCGCAACGGGATCTACCCGAACGGCAACGAAGCGCTGGAAGCGATGATGACGATGTGGGAAGCCGTCGGCTTCGACATCGACCTCCAGATGCTCGACGTCGCGGACTGGACCCGGTACCTGCAAAAGCCCTTCCCGCAGGAGCGCGGTCCCAACCTGCTCCAGATCATGCACGACAACAACAAGGGCGACGCCGCCTTCACCGTGCCGATCTTCTATCAATCCAGCGGCCAGTACGCGACGTTCTCCGACCCCAAGGTCGACACCCTGATCGGAGAGGCGCTGAACGCCACCGACACCGCCCGGACCAAGGCGTTCCAGGAGATCTTCTCCGAGGTGCATGACAGGATCGCGGTCGACATCCCGATGTTCCACATGATCGGCTACACCCGCGTCGGAGAGAGCCTGGACTGGCGTCCGAACCTGACGACCAACAGCGAAATCCCGCTTGCCGAGATCCGCCTGAAGAAGTGAGCGCGCTTCTGAAAGCGCCCATTTCCGAGCTTGTTTCTGAAAGGGAAAACGGATGTTCGGCTATCTGGGAAAACGCGCACTCCACAGCGTCGTTTCCGTCCTGGGATTGCTGGTCCTCGTCTTCTTCCTGACGCGGCTGACCGGCGACCCCTCGTATCTCTTCCTGCCTCTCGACGCCACGCCCCAGGCGCGGGAGGCCTTCTCGGCACTTCACGGCTTCGACCAGCCTCTCTACATCCAGTTCTTCAACTATCTGGGCGATCTCCTCCACCTGGATTTCGGGGAATCGCTGCGCCAGAACCGCTCGGCGATGGAAGTGGCGCTGGAAGCCTTTCCGCAGACGCTAAAGCTGGCCGTGCTGGCGATCTTCCTGGCGGGAGCGCTGGCGCTGGTGGTCGGATCGCTGGCAGCCGCCAAGCCGGGCAGCCTGTTCGACCGCTTCGCCAGCCTCGTGTCGCTGGCGGGCGCCAGCGCCCCGGACTTCTGGGTCGCCATCGTCGGCATCCTCGTCTTCGCGGTCAGCCTGGACCTGCTGCCGACATCGGGCACCGGCTCCGCCGCCCACTGGATCATGCCGATCGGCGTCCTGATGCTGCGGCCCTTCGGGCTGCTGGTCCAGGTCGTGCGCGGCACGATGATCGGCGCGCTGTCGTCGCCCTACGTCAAAACGGCGCGGGCCAAGGGCGTGCGGCGGCAGAAGATCATCTTCAGCCATGCGCTCCGCAACTCGCTGCTGCCGGTCATCACGGTCGCTGGCGACCTCGCCACCAGCCTGGTCAACGGCGCCGTGGTGGTCGAATCCGTCTTCGGCTGGCCCGGCATCGGCAAGCTGATGATCGACGCCATCATCCAGCGCGATTTCGCGGTGGTGCAATCGACCGTGCTGGTCACGGCCTGCGCCATCTTCATCCTGAACATCGCGATCGACATCCTCTATGCCGTGCTCGATCCGCGCATCCGGTATCAGACGTCATGACAGTGATCCCGACAGACCTGAAGGCGGCCCAGAAGCCATCCGGGCGCGAGCCGGGCAAAGCCCGCGTGCTGCTCGGCTACCTCGTCCACGACAAGCTGGCGCTGATTTCCGCCATCTACCTGCTGATCCTGATC
>NZ_JCACHA010000271.1:0-3067 GCF_059503625.1 Skermanella sp. | reverse complement strand
AACTACCTTGCCAACTCAGGCTACGCGTTCGACTAAACCTGAAATGCTCTAGCTCGAGGCTGCCATTTAAATCGTCAAATAGACGATTTGATCAAAGCGGCCGGTTTCCGCATAAGCCACTTGCAGACCAGCTACCTCCCCGGCCTGAAGCCGCTTACCTATACTTACGAGGGCCGCGCTCACCTATGGTAAAGGCTCGACTTTTGTCTTCGAGCTCTAAACCGGTTCAATTGTCACGCCGTCAATGACTTTCGTAACCTCAACCGTCGACACTCAGTGCAAAATATAACATTTCAATTGAGATACGGAGCACTGCAGCACCCTCAAAAAGCGCCAGGGTGATGTTGAAGCGGCCGAAGACACCGTCAGAGTAACTCCACAGCGCGAGGGCGAGCCATGCAAAGATTGCTTGATGAGCAAACGGCATATGGCCGTATGGAGGAATGACAAACAGAATGACGCTTGTTAGCAGAATGGCAGCAATTGAGGAGGCTATACAAACCGCATTCCTACGACAGGGATTGTTCGCGTTGTTCATAGGGCAATTATTTTAGCAGATTTAAGATCTGAGGCATCTCACACTCTAGAAAGTAAAGCCGATTGACAGTAAACACATTGTGGGGCAATAACCGGTCGCTGCTCATGCAACTGGCTCCAACCAGTTGTGGTTGACATTTGAACAAATCTCCTCCTCATTGCTTTGCGAGTTGAGGGGGCCTTACTCGCAGATCATTTGCATAAAATGCCTTATCCAACGACGCGGTAAGCGGCTGTAGGCCTTCGCTTGTGTTTACCCGTTTCCGGTCGCGAACCTTCGCCTAAAAAGATCCGGTTTGGAGACAGTGCAGGCATATGCTCAAAGATGGCCGGATCGACTGCTATGCACCCATAGTGGCCGCCCATATGCCGTCATCGCCCCGCCTGCAAGCGCACATGACCTTTCATGGCTGGGTTGGCTGGTGAGCTAGACCTTCGGTACCGCTCGGGCTTCTCCTAGGGGTCCAGCTCAGCGGCAGCTAACTCGGCGATCTGCAGGTCGATCTCAGCACGAGGATCGTCATCTCCCAGGAACAACGAGGCCGAGAGGCCGGTCCACGCCAGCACCCATGACAAAAGGCGCCGCCGATCCAGCCCGCCTGCCGCGGCTATGATGTTCAACCGCCGCGTAAAGCGGCCGGGCTGCGTCGTCACCGGCCATGTAGGGTCCGCCAGATCGGGATTGCTGAAGATGTTGGCAAATTCGAATCCCCGCTCGCCGATCAGGTGCTTCGGGTCGATGGCCAACCAGCCTCGTGCGCCAAAGTCGAGCACGTTGTCGTGGTGCAGGTCGCCGTGCAGCACGCCGACCTCACGCGGTTCCGCCAGGAGCATGCGGGCCGTTTCCGCACTGCGAGTGAGGATGCCACCATGCTGGGCCGCTGTGGGCCACAAGTCCCTGAACCACTCCCCGAGGGGCGTCAGCTCCGGCAGCGCTCTCGATCGGGGCGCGTGCAGGCGGGCGGCCGTGGTGCAAAGGAACGGCATGCCTCGTCGTCCCGCCCAGACCGGGCCATCTCGCCAAGAGAAGCCGGGCCTGTTGCGCGCTCCATCAGCAAGGCATCGCCGTCACAGCCAAACACGCGCGCGGCGCCATCCCCCTCCCACCATTCCATGAGCACACCGCCGAGCCGTTCGTCAGCCTCGTGGGACAGCTTGAGCATCGCTGGCTTGCCATCCCTCAGCACCGGAAGAAGGTGGGCGGCGGGAGTGGTGATCGGCGCACCGTCAGGAGCCAGATCCCAACGGGTCAGATAGGACACAAACATGCCCCAGCTCAGCACGGTGTATGGCTGCTTTGGGTCGGGGGCAGCCACGGGTCGCCCCTCCTCTAACGGCCGCTTGCCCAAACGGTCTACCCGGAAGCGGAAGTGCCGCTATCGGCCAACACCGATCATGCCGCTCGGCGCTCACAGCGGTCACTTGCGGCCGCACCCGGCTTCTCGAAAAAGCAGAGAATGCACCGCCGAGCTCGACTGACCGTGCTGGGCGAAGCGGACGGTTGCTCCGCAGCCGGGACCGGCACACACGGGTTCTGTCAGCACTCGCGCCAGACTTGGCGACGGGAGCCAATGCCGAGTTCCGGCTACGCTACACCGAGAATAGCGAGTGCAGTGGTGGCACAACGGAGGTGAACCAGGCGACGGCGGTTGGCAGGGACAGGCTGGTTGTGGCGGGTGCAGGGGCGGAAGAAGTTGCGGAGTTCGTCGAAGCTTTGGCAGAACCGCCTCGCCGCATCGAAGCTTTTGAAGCCACGCATACATCGTATCCGACCTTTAACGCCCCGATGATCTTGTTCCAATCTGTTGTTCTTATAAGCGCTGTTGCGATGGACGACCCTCCGGCCGAGCGTTGACCGGATCGCGCGCGGGTAGGAGCCGTGCCCGTCCGTGGTGACTTGGTTGGGGACGAGCGAAAGAAGGCCTGGGCCGCCGCCATGTCGCGGTGCTCACTCAGCGTGGTGTCAACAAGATTGCCGTCGCGGTCGATGGCTCGGTACAGGTAGGCCCAGCGGCCACCCACCTTCAGGTAGGTTTCATCCACGTGCCAGCGTCGGCCGCGAGCGCCACCCTTGCCGTGCCGGTGTCGACGGAGCTCATCAGCCAGCCTCGGTGCGAGCTTCGCCTCCCAGTCACGGACAGCTTCATGGCTGAACACGATGCCGCGCTCGAGAGACATCTCGGCCAGGTCGCGCAGGGTCAGGCGGTAGCGCAGCCGCCACAGCACCACCAAGGCGATAATGTCGGATGGGTACTGCGTGTGGTTCAGCGGCCCAGCGCTGCGCTCGTTGAACTGCTTGCCGCAGTCTCGGCAGCGAAACCGGCGGTACCCCCGCGCGGTACAGTCCGGCCGCTCGGTGACGGCAGTCGAACCGCAGCAGAAGCATTCCATCCCCAAGTCCCAAGCCAGCCGTCAGCAGGTCAGTAACCTACCCGTGGCTGCCCGGACGGCCAAGCCGAGCACCCTTGGCGCGAAGCCTGAGTGTCCATCCGGGAACAGCTTGAGGCATCTGAATCGGTTGTGACTGGCG
>NZ_JCACHA010000270.1:0-3078 GCF_059503625.1 Skermanella sp. | reverse complement strand
TCTGACCTTCGAGCCGACGGAGAACCTGTTCTTCATCAACTTCGAGGGCTTCGGGATCCGTCGCCAGGAGGATATCGACAGCGTCCGCCAAGCCGTCGAGGAGCGGCTAACCCCAGTTGGCCGCAAGGTGCTGGCGATCGTGAACTACGACAACTTCGCAATCCTGCCGGAACTGCTGGATGCTTACACCGACATGGTCAAGGGTTTGGCCGATCGGTTCTACTCAGGCGTGACCCGCTACACCACCAGCGCGTTCCTGCACATGAAGTTCGGCGATGCCCTTCAGCGGCGCGCCGTTTCGCCGCACATCTACGAGAGCCGCGAAGAGGCGGAGCGCTACCTGCAGGACCTGGGGCACCGCGCACGTGACGGTTTGTGAACTGAGACAGGCAGATCATGAGGAGTGCAGAGCATGGACAAACCCTGGAAGACGGTTGCCGAGTTGCTCGGCGCCCGGCGTGACGTGTTTCGGATCTCTGCAGACGAGAGTGTCTTTGCTGCTTTGCAGATACTGGCGGCGAAGGATGTCGGTGCGCTGATGGTGTGCAGTGGCGATGGTCTAGTCGGGGTTGTCACCGAGCGGGACTGCGCCCGCAAGGTCGAACTGCTCGGCCGGACGGTTCGGGATACCAAGGTCCAGGACATCATGACCAGGGATGTGCGCTACGTGACCCTGGATCACAAAGTCGATCACTGCGTGGCGCTGATGAAGCGCCATCGCCTGCGGCATTTACCGGTGGTTCAGGACGGCAAGATCGTCGGCGTGCTGTCCAACCGCGATGTCGTCGAGGAAATGATCACGGAGGAAGAACGCCTGATTCGCGATCTCGAGGCAGAGCGCCTTGTGATGACAACAAACACCGGCACGTACTAGCTGATCGCGCCTTCACTCAGATCGGAAGCACCGGATGGCCTGTGATACTCACAAGAGCCGAAGGCGCTTCTATGCTATCACCCGGTGGCCCGTAAGAGCGGCTGCCCAAGAAGAATGGAGGATGTGCCCATGAGCTTTCTGATCGCCGTGGCCGCTCTGGTTTTTCTCATGTTCGTGGCCTACCGCGGCTTCAGCGTGATCCTGTTCGCTCCCGTAGCAGCCCTGCTTGCCGTGCTGCTCACCGACCCCGCCGCCGTGCCGCCGATCTTCACCGGTCTGTTCATGGACAAGATGGTCGGCTTCGTGAAGCTGTATTTTCCGGTCTTCCTGCTTGGCGCCGTGTTCGGCAAGGTGATCGAGCTGTCCGGCTTCTCCAAATCGATCGTCGCGGCAGTCATCGGCTTTGTCGGCCAGCAGCGGGCCATGCTGGCAATCGTGCTGGTCGGTGCCGTGCTGACCTATGGCGGCGTCTCGCTGTTCGTGGTTGTCTTCGCAATCTACCCCTTCGCGGCCGAGATGTTCCGGCAGAGCAACATCCCCAAGCGCCTGATCCCCGGTACGATCGCGCTCGGCGCCTTCACCTTCACCATGGACTCACTGCCCGGAACGCCACAGATCCAGAACATCATCCCGACCACCTTCTTCAAGACCGACACCTGGGCGGCGCCCGTCCTCGGCACGATCGGCGCGGTTTTCATTCTCGCCGTCGGCCTCACCTACCTTGAATGGCGCCGCCGTCAGGCTGCGGCGGCAGGCGAAGGATACGGCGAGGGCCACCTCAACGAGCCCGAACGGGTCGAGGAAAAGGGGCTGGCGCATCCGGCCATTGCCATTCTGCCTCTCGTTCTGGTCGGCGTGATGAACAAAGTATTCACCTCGATGATCGTCGCGAACTACGGCACCAGCAACGAGGTTCAGCTTGCCGGCATGGCGAAGCCGCTGGTCACCGATGTTTCCTCGGTAGCTGCGATCTGGGCGGTACAGGGCGCGTTGCTGGTCGGTATCCTGACGGTCCTGGCCTTCGCCTGGCGACCGGTGACCCAGCGGTTCGCGGAGGGCACCAAGGCGGCGATCGGTGGTGCTTTGCTGGCGTCGATGAACACCGCATCGGAATACGGCTTCGGGGCGGTAATCGCGGCACTGCCGGGTTTCCTGGTGATCCGCGATGCGCTCCGGGCTATCCCGGACCCGCTGATCAACGAGGCGGTCAGCGTGACCGCTCTGGCCGGCATCACCGGTTCGGCCTCCGGCGGTATGAGCATTGCTCTAGCCGCCATGGCGGATCAATTCATCGAGGGCGCCAACGCCGCCGGCATCCCGTTGGAGGTTCTGCACCGGGTTGCGTCGATGGCGAGCGGCGGCATGGACACGCTGCCGCACAACGGTGCCGTGATCACGCTGCTCGCGGTTACCGGCCTGACCCATCGGCAGGCCTATGGCGACATCTTCGCCATCACCTGCACCAAGACCGCCGCGGTCTTCGTCGTGATCGGCTTCTACTATCTGACCGGCATCACCTGAGTGACTGATGGACCTGCCCTATCTCTTAGAACGTTGGAACCACATTCCCTAGGTCTGAGATCCGACAGAACTCACTCAAAGTCTCGACGCCTCTCAGGTCAGTCATGAACCTCAGATCAGGTCAGTCATGAACCTCAGACTGCCCGTCAACGGAATCAGTGCCGGTTTCAGCCGCTTTCGGCACTTTCGTGCGCTTGGCGTTGCCGTCATCCGGCTCGGCCAGAGCGGCTTCGACTTCCAGGAAATCTTCCATGTCCTGCTGATTCAACATGAGGACGCACTCCAATTTCAAGGTTTTCAGGAAGTTGCATCACCGGATGGTGGTGGACTAACGACGTCCAACCACAAGACCGGCCAAGCTGCACCGACTGTAAAGATCTTCTCTCCGACAGGCACGCAGACTATCAGGGCCTACTTTGTTGTCAGGCACACTGGTGCCATCAGGTCGTGTCGCTGAGTTGGTAGGAAATTGTTGAGCGGCGTAATCTCCTGAGTTTGGAAGAACCAGAACTGGCGGTCTGATCACCGCCGCAGGAGACTACGCCATGGAGAAGAATACAGACTTGGACACCGTCGCGCCATTACTCGGCGAGGACTGGTTCGATCCCCTGGAAGCTGGTGTGCACCAGTGACCTTGCCCCCATGCAGCGCCTCCCATAGCCGGGTAAGATCGGCGAGAGGAT
>NZ_JCACHA010000269.1:0-3081 GCF_059503625.1 Skermanella sp. | reverse complement strand
TCACGCGCCATTTCGGCAACCTCATCGCCCGTGGATATGCTGACGGTCTGAGAAAGGTCGCCTCTCCGTGCGGCGGCGATGGATCGTTGCATGACCGGGATCGGCCTCACGATCGCGCGGCCGAGTAGGATGGCGACGGTTCCGAGCAGCACGACGACCAGAAGACACGCGCCACCCAATTGAAGGGCGGTTACGACAAAGGCTTTGTTAACGTCATCGATATAGATGCCGGATCCGACGACCCAGCCCCATGATCCATGGCGCTTGGCAAAGGCGATCTTGGGCTGCGGCGCGGTATCCTTGCCCTTGGGCCAGACATACCGGACTGTGACGCCGTTTCCGGCAACCGCTCCTTCCAGCATCTCCGCGACGAAGGCAACGCCATTCTGGTCCTTGACGGCTTTGAGGTTCTTGCCGACCAGGCGAGGGTCGGCGCCATGCGCCACGACCGTTCCGGCCGGGTCCAGAACGAAGAAGTACTCACCGTCCGCGTAGCGAAGCGATGACAGCGCTGCTAATGCCGCCTTCTGGGCGGCATCGTCGGAAATGGCGCCGTCGCGGGCGGCCTGGGCATAGTGATCGACCAGGGTCATGGCCGTCTCGATCAAGTGCTGCGTCTGACCCTGACGTTCGGAAAACATCTGAGACCGCAGCGTTATCAGCGATATGCTCGCGACGACAATCAGGCCGGCCAGACCGGCGGCTACGATCAGCATGATCTTGTATTTTATCTTTAAAGCGCCGATCACTTTCGCCTCCTGGCAGAATTATTTACTTACTCCCTTGAAGGAACAGTCTCGGCAGGTTTCGCGAATTAATCGTTAATTCGCGGCATCTCGCAGCGGTTGGACACACGAGCCACCCATCTAAAGCCTCTTGCGACTCATTCTCATAACGTGTAATTCAATAATGAGAGTGATTATCAATTTCATGGAGACGGCCGTGTCGAACCAGATGCTCAATGCCTCCACCTCTCTCCATCGCGACCAGGAAGCGGCTTTGGACCTGGATCGCGCCGAACATGACGATGCCGAAATGCTGACCTTATGGGCCTTCCGGCGCTGGGTCATGGGGCTCCGGTACAAGGCTCCGGAGCAATGGGAAACCGTTCTGCGCGGGTTGCGCCGGCGCTGCGGCGAGGCGGTAGGTCACGATGCGGCCGTGGCCATGGCGGAACTGGTAGATTGCTTGCGCAGAACGGCCCGCCGCACCATCGCTCACCACCAACCCTGCTGTGCAGAACTTGGCGATGACGAAGCGACCTTGCTCGTACTCCTGGCGGCCTGCCAGCGCGGTCATTCCCCACTGGCAGAAGCGGCAGCCCAGGCACTGTCCGGGACTTCCCGCAATGAAGAACTGACGCTGGCGGCCACGCGCTTCGCCGATGCTTTCTCCCAGCGGGGTTTGATGCTGCCCTACCGCGATCTGGCGTTGGATCTGGCATTTGCCGCCGGTCCCGATTCCGCGGCTTCGGTTCACTGAACTACCGGCCCAACTGAGCTGCCAGCCTGGTCTGCGCTACGCCAGTCCCGTCGTCTGACGCGGCTGGCGGTGCGGCACTTCACTATACTGCGAAGTAGAAACCGCGCGCGTTTCAAGCGAGGTCCGGCTGATTACCCGGGAAACGCGGGTCCGAAGGGTCCGTCGGCCGTCCGGGTATTTCCCCCGGTATGATGCCTGTTTGCTCCTCGTCCCGACCCCCGTCCGGTGTCTCCGCCGGTTCCGGCACCGGCGGAGTTTTCGGCGCATCCGCCGGATTTTCCGCATTGGCGCTGTCTGCGGATAGTTCGAAAAGCCGATCTTCCATTTCTCACCTCCTGTTCCTATTTTACAACAGTGGCGTGGCCTTCTGGTTGCGTCACCGGTGCTCGCGACATTGCAAAAGCCTTTGGCCGAGTCGCTCTAAAAGCATGAGCGGTAGACGCTATGGCGATCTGATGGGAGTGCCGAATGGAGCGGAACGAGTACAGCTTGGGTGTGTTTGATAAACCACAGCGCATGGGAAGATACTGATTTAGGCTTCGACGGTCGCAGAAGCCTTGCTGCGTTGATGAGGACCCCCGGAAAACCAGGGAGAGCGCGCAACTTCGGCACGTACAGGCGGTTCAGTGTCGTTACGGAATACGTCGACATTTCACCTGATGAAAATGCCGATGTAACTTCCGCACTTGCCCAGACTCCACAGGTGCCCGAAACTCCTTGTTAACTAACTGCCACTTAACGTAACGATTAACTATCATGGTGTCTGAAAGGGTGACGGCTTGACGCAACGAACCGCAGACCATCACAGCTCCAGCCGGACTTTACGGTCCGACCGCCGCACTGAAGGTTTGCCGTCACGGCCTCGGTCCCCGCTACCCGACAGGCACCAAGAATGGCGTCGTGCAAGCAATAAAATCGCGCCCAAAAGCCGCAGTGCGGTATACTCCGTTTTGCCATCGAATTGTCAAACTGTACGGCAAGCATACGGGTATGATTTGGGCAGTGTGGCTGACGTATCCTTTTCCAACGAATCCGGCTTCGGCCAACGCTGGCAATTTACGTACGGCGTCATAAATCTCTTTGAGACTAAGCTTATCGATTCGATGAACATGAACCGCCCATGCTCTAGGCTAAATCGTTATGAAGCCGGAATGTCAGCGTGCCGGCCAAGTAGCGATATAGAAAAGGACAGCCTTAAAGTTTGGCGGGGAGGAGTGACTGCTTTCGTTGCCTGCGGCAGCCCTGGCGGAAAAGTTTACCGATGAAGCCAGTCGAGCGCTGTAGGACCAATGGAGACCCTTTGAAAGAGGAGTGACCGATGTTCCCGGCCGACGACCTGTTCTCCCGCTACGCGCAAAACTACGAGGGTCGCAAAGAAGTAGAGATGACCCTCTTCGAGTACCTCGAAGCGTGCAAGAATGATCCTCTGATCTATGCCACGGCCGCCGAGCGACTTCTGGCCGCCATCGGTGAAGCGGAGGTTGTGGATACGGCGAAAGACCCGCGTCTGGGCCGTATCTTCATGAACCGCACGATCAAGGTATATCCGGCATTCAACGACTTCTACGGCATGGAAGAGACGATCGAGCGGATCGTCGG
>NZ_JCACHA010000268.1:0-3085 GCF_059503625.1 Skermanella sp. | reverse complement strand
CGAGCGGCCCGACTTCCTGACGACGCTGGAGCAGCTTGTGAGCGTCGATACCGGCACCGGCCATGGTCCGGGACTGTCCAAGGTCGAGGCCATCCTGACCGAGCGGCTGGAAGCGCTGGGTGCCGATGTCCGCGTGACCGACGCCAAGCCGTCTACAGGCAGGAACATCGTCGGTACGATGAAAGGGCAGGGCGAGGCGAAGTTCCTGCTGATGGTCCACTACGACACCGTCTTCCCGGAAGGCACCGTCGCCGAACGTCCCTTCCGCGTCGAGGGCGAGCGCATCCGCGGTCCCGGTGTGGCCGACGCGAAGGGCGGCCTCGCCGTAATCCTCCATTCGCTGAAACTGCTTCAGGATGTCAAGTTCGACCGCTACGGCACGATCACCATCCTGTTCAACCCGGATGAGGAAATGGGCTCGCGCGGATCGCGGGACACCATCGCGGAACTGGCCGCTCAGCAGGACTATGTCTTCTCCTACGAGCCGCCCGACAGCGACGCTGTCACGGTCGCGACCAACGGCATCAACACCGTCTTTTTGGACGTGAAGGGCAGGGCGTCGCACGCCGGCTCCGCTCCGGAGGAAGGCCGCAACGCCGTCACCGAACTGGCTCATCAGCTTGTCCAACTGAAGGACCTGGGCGATCCGGCGAAGGGAACGACAGTCAACTGGACGGTCGTCAAGGGAGGCGACAAGCGGAACATCATTCCGGCCCAGGCTTCCGCCGAGGGCGACATGCGCTATTCCGACTTGGCTGAGTACGACCGCGTCCTGACCGACGGCAAGCGCCTGATCCGGAACACCCTGATTCCCGATACCCAGGTCGAGTTCCGCATCGAAAAGGGCCGTCCGCCGCTGGTGAAGAATCCCGGCTCCGACCGGCTGGCGGGGCTCGCCCATGACATCTACGCCAAGACCGGGCGCGATCTCAAACCCGTCGCCATGCGCTTCGGCACCGATGCCGGCTATGCCTACGATCCGAAGAACCCGAAGCCGGCCATCCTGGAGACGATGGGGCTGGTAGGCGCCGGCCTTCACTCTCCGGAGGAATACGCCGAGATGTCCAGCATCGCGCCACGCCTGTTCCTGACGTCCGGCTTGATCATGGAGCTATCGCAGACCGGTACCGCCAAAACCGAGTAAGGTTATTAACCTTAAGGTGGAGTTAACCATACCTCGCTTATCTCAGTCCATCCGCGGGCGGCGGTCGCCCCGGATCGAGGTGGTGTGAGGTATCCGGTTATGAGTAAAGGGTTTTTTCTGCTGACGGCGGCGGCTGTGTCGGCATTCCTGCCGCTGTCGTCGGCTCAAGCCCGCGAAGCTTTTACGGCTGTGCTGAGCGCCAATGGCGAAAGCAGGACCTACGGCTATGACAGCATCGAGGATGCGATCGACAGCGTATCCGGCACCAGCCTCAGATCCCTGCTTCCCTCCTACCGCGACAATGCCCCGGCCACTGCCTCGTTCAATCTTCGCGGGCTGGCTGCGACGATCGAGTACCCGAGCGCCGGATCGACCATCGTGCTGAAGGTGCCCTCCGCCGGCATCGAGCGCACCTTCACCGGGGCTACCCGCGACGAGGCGCAGGATGCGGTCACCGACTACTTCAAGGGCGCCGGTGGAGCCGACGTCACCAAGGTCCTTCAGGCCGCCGTGCGGGAGACCGCGATCGATCCGGTGGCCGGCAACCCGGACAGCCTGATGTCGCTGATGGGCGAAGCGGATTTCGCTCAGGGTACCGATGCGCTGGGCGGTGCAGCAGGCTCGGGTGCGCCCAACCTCCTGGGCTTCAGCGTCGAGGGCGGGCGGGGCACGGCGTCCGGGGGCTACGACCAGAACCGCGTGTCCGGTACTTTCTCCTACCGTTTCAACTTTGAGGAAAGCAACGCCGCCGTCCTGGTCGACCTGCCGGTCAACTGGGTGCGCAGCGGGAAGTCGGACAGCTTGTCGGGATCGCTCGGCCTGGGCGTCCGGCTGCCTGTGACCGACCGGTGGTCGATCACTCCCGCCGTCCGTGCCGGTGTCGCGGGATCGATCGATCTCGGCGCCGCCGCGGTGGTTTATTCGGGATCGGTGACCAGCGATTTCCGCTGGGACTGGAACGGCTGGCACTTCGGCCTGGGCAACATGGCCGGCCTCTATCGTGCCACGGGTGTCTCGGTCGGCGACTACGACATCGATTACGACCTTACCAACGTGATCCTGCGGAACGGCATTTCCGTCTCACGCGACCTGACGGAAGGCCCGGCGCCGCTCCGCGTAACGGCCGCGTTCACCGACAGCCGTTACCTGGGCGACGATCTTTATGTGAAAGGGTTTGACGAAATCGCGGTCAGCTTCTCCAAAGCCACTGACAACGGCCGCTTCAGTTTCGATCGGGTCGAACTCGGTGCGGCATACGGATTCGGAGACGATTACCAGAGGATCATGGGCAAGCTGAAGATCCGCTTCTGAGCGGATTGGGTGCGGCCCGCAGGCGCAATCGCCGGCCGGCCTGTCAGTGACAGGTCGGCGGAGCGGCGTTCCGGGGAGCCTTGCGTGCCAGCGCCGTCTGGATCAGGTCCACCAGCCGTTCGTCATCGAATGGCTTTTCGATGAAAGCTATGACACCGGCTTCCAGAGCCCGCGCCTTGGTGGCAGGGTCGCCGCGTCCCGTGATCAGGATCACCGGCATGTCGTTCAAGCGCGACCCGTATCGTTCCATGAACTCCAGGCCGCTCATTACGGGCAGATGGAGATCGAGCACGAGACACCCGGCATTATTCCCGTCGAACCTTTCCAGGAATTCCGGGCAGGACGGAAAGTCTTCGACCGGCATGCTATAGGATTCGAGAAGGGTTTTCAGAGAATCACGGACAGGCTCATCGTCGTCTACGAGGAACACGGTCCTGTTCGATTCTGAAATCACGACACCCACCTCCCGCGACCTGCTGACTGACGCAATGCCGCATACCCCGGTACTGCGTCATCTTGATGCACAATAGGCTTCGGCGTGGCCGCGCGAAATACGCAATACTCCCTATGTTCAATACCGCTGGTCAGCCCGATGGCGGTGAAATGCCGGATTCCAGCGCCATCCGGACG
>NZ_JCACHA010000267.1:0-3094 GCF_059503625.1 Skermanella sp. | reverse complement strand
CAGTTCCACAGACGGTCTGCTCTAAGAGGAGAGAACAAAGATGACTGGTAACTTTCAGAGACAAACGGCTAAAATCTACAAGTTCCCCATCATGGCCCGTACTGTTCCCGGCACCCGCCGCGAGCCGGACGATAGCGCCTTCGATCTGTCCAACCGTTTTTCCGACGCCGCCTTCGGTGGCAGCTGGTATCACGAAGCGGCGATCAAGGACGCCGAGGGGAACCGCAAGCAGTAGCACCACGGTTCCGTCGGGCTTTCCGGCCTGCACGGTACCGAAGGGGCGCTGAAGCGCCGGCACATGGGATGAGGTCTGCCCCACATGCGATCTTCCGATCGAAGCTTGATGATAGTGCCGTTTGTAGAATAGGCCCCTTGTCGTGGACGAATCGGCACGAACAAGGGGCTGAAGCCGAAATGCTCCTGCTCGGATTTACCTTCGCCCGGTCCTTGGCCGGATCTGCCCCCGGGTGCGTCGAAGCCGCGAATCAGCCGAGATAATACCAGGGTTGCGGTTCCAAAAGCCCGACCGCATCGAGATCGAGCGTGTGGACCACTTGTCCGGTAGCGATCTCCACCGACATATGGATCGTGTGTCCATTCACCTCTTCAGCCGTGATATCGAGCGGAGAGGGTTCGTCGAGGTCATTTTCCGACGATTGCCGAAAGCGATCGTATCCCCTTCCGCGACGCTGAAACCGTGGACGGTGTCGTGCTTGAGTTCGAATCCCTTGATATCCTCCCAAGCAGGCATCATCCAAAGAGATCTGATTGCAGCGCAGCAATGGCTATCGACTTCCGACGGTCCAAACCGACAAAGCCCGTTGTGGGACGAACTGATGGAATTTGCGAAAAGGCGATCCAGCGACGGGATCAGACCGATTGCCTAACACAAATTTAAGCTGCTATATGACATTGTGGTTGCATGTCGAACAATCCGCGGCGGATCAATATGTATCTGAACGATCCACAGGAATCCGTGCCGCGCGATTCTCGTATAGTCGAAGAAGCAATCGAGGCGACCGGCTTCCAGCAACCGGTCTTCAGGAGCAGCCTTACCGAAAAGCTCTGGCAGTGGTGGGTAACGGTAAGCTGCGAGGGTATCCCCTGCTGGTCTGCTTTCGACATCACCAGCCATCCCGCGCTGGCGGCAAATATTTATCTGGTGCGCGCGATCGATGGTGCTTTCCATCTCCGCCTCTACGGCGAGCGGGCGATCCAGATAATCGGGCATAATGCGACCGGCGAGGTCATAACCGCCAACAGCCGTGGCGCAATCAGCGAGCACCTTCACGATTATTACAGCCGCGTCCTGCGGACCGGGCAATGCTGGCGCTGCACGGGACCTCTGTTCTACGCCGGGCGTGAGCACCGGCTTTTCGAGTCCGTCGATATTCCGCTGATCCGCTGCGGAGCGGAAGCCGACACCATCATCGGGGTGATCGACCTCATCGGCTGACGGTTTGGGCCGCTGCGGTTCTGTCGATGGATTTACCTACATCGCTAACATATGATTAACTAACGTGCTATACAAACTTACCGGAAGTTATATGCTGTCTTCGCCTTGAGCACTGTGATTCCGATCAGGTAAGCGACGCTGGATCGCTCCCGTTCGGGGGCAGACACTTGGATGGGTAAGCGAGCATCGCGGGGTCCGGCTTGAAAAGCGGGTGAATTGACCGAACGGCACCGTATGCCCGGTAACGGCTTGAGGATAATGCCGGGCAAGAGGCGCTTGGGCCTCCAGCCTTTGCCGGAGTCGGTTCCGCCTCGGGAATGGCAAGGTTCCAGGGCAGTATGGAGTGCTGGCATGACTGCTGGAGAAGCCCGGTTCGGCAAGGTCGATCTCACTTCCTGCGACCGGGAGCCTATCCATATTCCAGGATCGATCCAGGCGCATGGCGCTCTGCTGGTCGTCGGGGGCGACGATCTCGTCATCCGGCAATTTGCCGGCGATACATGCCTGCTGCTCGATGTGGAGCCAGCCCGGCTGCGGAGTCTGACGCTGTCCGACCTGTTCGACGATCAGGTGCTCGACCGGATCGCCGGACGCCCGTTCGCTCCGGTGCCGGGGCTTCCCGCCGTCCTCCTCGGCATGATACCGCGCAGCGGCGCGCTGCCGCTGGACGTCACCCTGCACACCCAGGGATCGTTCAGCATCATCGAACTGGAGCCGGCGCATCGTGGCGCCGTGCCGGTGGGCAATCCATTGTCGCAGGTCAGGGCGATGCTGGCGGCACTGCAATCGTCGGACGGGTTCGAGGCTTGCTGCACCGCCGCTGCCATCCAGATGCGCTCAGCCATCGGGTTCGACCGGGTGATGGTCTATCAGTTCCTGCATGACGGAAGCGGCAGGGTGGTGGCTGAAAGCAAAGCCGATCGCCTTGATGGTTTCCTGGACCTGCACTATCCCGCATCGGACATCCCCCGGCAGGCGCGGGAACTATACCGGCGCAACTGGCTGCGTCTCATCCCGGATGTCGACCGCCCGCCGGTACCGCTCGAGCCGTTGAACTCCGATGCTGCGGATGGTTCCGGCGACCGGCCGGACGGCCAGCCGCTCGACATGAGCTGCTGTGCCCTTCGGGCCGTCTCTCCCATTCATCTGGAATACCTTCGCAACATGGGGGTCAGCGCCTCCATGAGCGTCTCCATCGTGATGCGGGACAAGCTGTGGGGCCTGATCGCCTGCCATAACCATTCGCCGCGCTACGTTTCGGCCGACCTCCGCGCCTCGTGCGAGTTGTTCGGTCAGATCTTTTCGCTGCACCTGGAAGCCAGGATCGAGGCTGACGCGGCCCGGCAGCGGCACGGCGCCGGCCGGGTCATCGAGGCTCTCGCCGTCCGTCTGGCGGCGGCATCGGATCTTCCCAAGGCGCTGGTGACGGGCGAGGTCACCTTGCTGGACCTGATCCCCGCGGGCGGTGTGGCGGTGCTGATGGACGGCGAGACCGCGACGCTGGGCGAGACTCCCCCGGCCGACTTCATATCGGGTCTGGCGGCATGGCTGACGGAACAGGATCAGCCTCTTTTCGATACCCGCCATCTCGGTGCGGATTATCCCCCGGCGATCCCGTTCGCCTCGACCGCCAGCGGG
>NZ_JCACHA010000266.1:0-3094 GCF_059503625.1 Skermanella sp. | reverse complement strand
GCCTTCAACTGCCGCTTGGCGACGGACGCCACATCGCCCCGGAAGCTGCGCGTCTGACCCGTCGGCTCGTGACGCAAGGCCGCTGATAGTACTGAAATACCAAGCTCGAGCCCGATCAGGTGATACGGCTTGTACATCGCGGCATAGACGCCGCTGTCGTCGGTCTTCAGCCCGTACTGCTTGAAACAGGCCTTTGCGTAATCGTTCGGCGCCTTGAGAACGACATAGACGCCCCACCGGAGGTCCCGGAAAACCGGCCTGCCGTCCCGTTCCAGCGACGAGACGACTTCGACCATTCCCTCACGTTCCAGAACGCCGCCCACCGACTTTGGACGCAGGATGTGAGGCAGATCATCGACGCCGCAGGCGGGAAACAGTAATCCATCGGACGGAACGTCAAGTTCGCAGGCATTGGCGATAGCCGCCATCTCGATCGCCGACTTGGTGCCGTCAAGGAAGGAGTTGAACATCTGGGCGTTCATTCCGCCCTGTCGGGCTTCCTCGTCGGTCAACCCATAGTGGCTCCAGACATCGTCGGGAGTGACGGTATGGAACAGCGGCAGATACTTGGTGCCTTTACCCGCAGCGACCACATGAAAGCCGCACGACCGTGCCCAATCCACCATTTCGGACGTCAAGGCCGGCTGGTCGCCGTAAGCCATCGAATAGACGACGCCTTTGGACCGGGCTTCCTCCGCCAGCAGAGGTCCCGCCAATACATCGGCTTCGACATTCACCATGACGATATGCTTACCGGCGGCGATCGCCGCTTTGGCATGTGCGATACCGGCCGCTGGCGAGCCGGTCGATTCTACGACCACCTCGACCTCCGGATGACCGCAGGCTTCGGCGCCCGAGGTGACGAACGCAGTCCGCTCGATCCGGCCTTCGTCCCAACCGACCTGCCGACAGGCATTCCGTGCCCGCTCAGGATCGAGATCGGCGATCACGGCGATTTCCAGACCGGCGGTCGTCGGGACTTGCGACAGGAACATGGAACCGAACTTGCCGGCGCCGACCAGGGCGACCCGTACCGGTCGCCCCGCCGCTACACGCTCCTTAAGGAGTTGGTGGAGGTTCATGATCTACTCCGCCGCCAGCCGGTGCGACCGCGCATAGTCGAGCAGCGCATCGTCCGGAACGGTCTGGATCGGCGTGAAGTCCTGATGGGCGATCCATTCCGGACGCGTCGGCTTGCGGATGTAGTTCGAAACCGAGTTGAGCGTCAGGTAGACGATCTTGCGAGGGTAGGGGGTTATGTTACCCGCGGAGCCATGGACCAGATTGCCGTGGAACATCAGTACCGAACCCGGCTTGCCGGTCGGCGCCACGATACCGCCTTCGTCGACCAGCCGGCTGACCGTATCATGCTCCAAGGTCCAGAGCGGGTACGAAGTCGTCTGCTTATCGTGACCCGCAGCCAGCGTGCCGTGCTTGTGGCTCCTGGGAATCAGCATCAGCGGCCCGTTGATCGGCATGACCTCGTCGATGAACACCGAGATGTTCATGGCCCGGGGGTCCGGCATGCCGTCGTCCCTGGCCCATGTTCCATAATCCTGGTGCCACTGCCAGACTTCGCCGTCGAACGCGGCCTTTGCGTTGATCTTGTACTGATGCATGTAAAGCTGTTCTCCGAAGAACTGCTCCACCGGCTCGATCAGGCGTGGGTGAGCCCCCAGGATCCGAAATGCTTCGTTATAGGTGTGGGCGGCGAAGGCGGTACGGGGCGCACCGCTTTTCTCGCGCCAGACTTCTTTCCGGTCGGAATGATAAATGCTCTCGGCTTCGGTTCTCAAAACCTCGACTTCCTCCGGAGAAAAACATTCCGGCAAGAAGATGTAGCCTTCTTCTTCGAACTTCGCGAGCTGTTCTGCTGTCAGTTTCATTGTCGTTCCCTCCGTAAAATGGGTCTATCTTTGGCGACCCTTGTTTTCAGATTCTTGGAGTTCTCAAGCCGCCTCATTGCTGATCAGGTCGGCGAGGCGCTTCGCCGTTTCCGTACCAGCCCGGCTGGTATGATCGTGGGCCGCCGCTTCGGCATGCTGCGCATCGCCGGCAAGAATGAAGCGGACGATGGCCGCATGTTCATGCCAGACCAGAAGACGCTCATCCGGGTTGTCGAGAACCACACCCATCGACCGCTTGAGGTGCGGCCACTGGGCCGCTACGGTTTCCTCGATCGCGGAGTTTCCGGACAGGCGGTAGATGGTCGTATGGAAGTCGACGTCTGCCTGAATGAATGCTGCCGCCGAACGATCCGGTTTCAGCGACGCTCCGTTTTCCAACGATTCTTCGAGTTGACGCCGCAGAGCCGCATTCGCCGAACCGGCTGCGCAACGCTGCGCTGCGAGACGGGCGGCGAGGGCGTCCAGAGATGTCCGGACCTGATACAGATCCACGATCCTGCCGGCATCCAGCGGCGCGACGGTCAGACCTCGTTTGCCGCTCTCGGTCAGGAGGCCCTGATGCTTGAGGAGTTGAAGCGCATGACTTACCGGTTGCCGCGACACGCCCAGCCATTCAGCAAGCTCTTCCTGCCGAATACGGCTGCCGGGAAGCAGGCTTCCGTCGGCTATCGATTCCACAAGCCGCTGGTAGACCTGATCGATGAGAACCGGCTGGGTGGCTATGGGCGTCATGGCGAAACGTCTCGACTCAGTTAGTGAATTCGGAATTCCGAATTCACTAACCTTGGGGCAAAAAGACAGCCTGGTCAAGCCACATGTCGTTATATTCCATCATTAATTTCCATAATATAAATTATAGCCTCTACATCAAAGCTTGGGGTTTGCAGCCGCTTCCATGTCCGCTAAGGTCGTTCCTTCCCATCCGCTGCGGCAAGATCATCCCTTATGTCCGGAAATATAGATCGCCTTCTCGAGGTCATGGCCCGCCTTCGCGATCCCGACGGCGGCTGCCCTTGGGACTTGGAGCAGACCTTCCACACGATAGCGCCGCACACGATCGAAGAAGCTTATGAAGTTGCCGATGCGATCGAAAGCGGCGACATGGCTGCTCTCAAGGACGAGTTGGGCGATCTGCTGTTCCAGGTCGTTTATTACGCCCAAATGGCACGGGAAGCCGGTGACTTCGA
>NZ_JCACHA010000265.1:0-3099 GCF_059503625.1 Skermanella sp. | reverse complement strand
GATCCCCGAGCTTGTGAATACCGGCAGGTTCGACCACCACCTATACTACAGCTCGGGGTCAGGATGCAAATTCTTCCCAGATATTGTATTTAGTGGGTCTGATCGTTAGCGGGATGTTTACGACTCGGCGTGGTGCGGCCGGACTTCCAGGTGCTCTTCGACCTGACCGATGCTGGCAGGGGTCCCGACGTGGAACCATAGGCCATCGTGACGCATGCCGTAGAGGCGTTCGCTCTCCAGCAGCCGGTCCCAGATCAGGTTGGTCGAGAACGCGCCGTCGGGCGTGTCGGCGAACAGCTCGGGCTTGAGGATCTGGACGCCGGCGAAGACGAAGGGAGCGATCTCGCCGCTGCGGCGGCGGGTGACCTTGCCGACGGGGTCCATGTGGAAATCACCCTTGCCGTCGTAGCCATAGGCGCTGACGGCGGGGTGGAGCAGCAGCAGCGCGTCCATCGCCTTCGGGTTCCAGGCTTGAAGCAGCCGCTCGATCGCGGTGGTCGGGCCGTCCATCCACAGGATGTCGGCGTTGACCGACAGGAACGGGTCGGTTCCCAGGAGCGGCAGCGCATGCTTGATGCCGCCGCCGGTTTCCAGCAGGTCGGCTTCGGGCGACAGGACGACGCGGGGGGCCGTGCGGTCCTTCAGGTGGGCCGCGATCATCTCGCCCTTATAGTGGGTGTTGACCACGGCGGTCCCGATCCCGGCCGCCGCGACGCGGTCGAGCGCGTGGTCGAGCAGGGGCTTTCCGGCGACGGAGATCAGCGGCTTCGGCATTTCGAGCGTCAAGGGGCGCATGCGCAGGCCAAGCCCGGCGGCCAGCACCATGGCGTGAGTCAGGGGCGTCATCAATCAATTGCTTTCAAATGGAACAGAGGGGCGCGGACCTGGGGTGGAAGGGTCCGGTCGAACCAGTCGCGCACCTGCGCCAATGCCGGTTCGGCCAGTTTCGCTTCCAGCAGGCGCCAGACGCGGGGAAGGTGTTGCAGATATTCCGACCGGCCATGCGACAGGTGCAGGCGGGCGAAGACCGCGACGATGCGGGTGTGCCGGACGGCGCCCAGCACGGCGTAGGACCGGTGGAAGGCGTCGCGGTCGAGGTCCGGGAAGCCGCTGAGGTAATGGTCGAGCATCGCGGTGGCGAGCGGCGTGGGAACGTCGCGCCGGGCGTCCTCCAGCAGGGATACCAGATCGTAGCTGATGGGGCCGAGGCCGGCGTTCTGGAAATCGAGCAGGCCGCAGGCCGCCGCGCCGGGGCGGTTGGGTAGCCGCATCAGGTTGTCTACGTGATAGTCCCGGTGCATCAGGGACGTGCCGATCCGGACCGCATCCGGGACGGTGGCGCGCCAGGCCTGCTCAAGCTCGGTCCGCTCGGAAGCGGTGGCGGCGCGGCCAAGCGCTGCGGGAACGTAGACGTCGGCCAGCAGCATGACCTGATCGATGAACAGGTCGGCGTCGTAGCGGGGCAGGTCGATCGCGGTCGCTTGGTCCGGCCGGAAATCGCGGTGGATCACCGCCAGGGCATCGACGGCGAGGCTATAGAGTTCGGCGGGGTCGGCCGCTTGCGCGATCAGGCGGGTGAAGGTGCCGTCGCCGAAGTCTTCCAGCAGCAGCAGGCCGTCGTCGGGCTGCGCCGACTTGATCTCGGGGGCGGACAGGCCGAGGCGGCGGAGGATATCGGCGATGGCGATGAAGGGGACGACGTCTTCGGCGGGGTTGGGCGAGTCCATCAGGATCGCGCGCTCGTCGCCGCGCGCCAGACGCAGGTAGCGGCGGGCGGAGGCATCCCCGGCGAGGGGGGTGCGGGCGGCGGTTCCCCAACCGTGGGTGGTCAGGAAGCTTGAGATCGTTTCGGCGCGCTCGGTCACTTCTGCGGAGCCTCCAGCGGTGCCAGCCGGGCGGCCCAGCCGCCGAAGCCGGTCAGGGCTACACGGCGGGACTCAGGCGTGGGGCCGAACGAGATCGAGATGTCCAGCCGGTCGGACGGCAGCAGGGTTCCAAGGCGGTCCGGCCATTCGACCAGGGCGATGCCGTCGGCGCGGACTTCGTCCCACCCAAGCTCGATCACCTCGTCAGGGCCGGAAAGGCGGTAGAGGTCGAAGTGCCAGATCGCGCCTTTGGGTGTCTCGTAGGTCTGGACCAGCGTGAAGGTCGGGCTGGGCACTTCGTCGTCGGGGTCGCCCAGCGACTGGATCAGCGCACGGGCAAAGGCCGTCTTGCCGGCGCCCAGATCGCCGCGCAGCGCCACCATGTCGCCGGGGCGCAGGAGCGCTCCGACACGGGATGCTAGCGCCGCCGTAGCATCTTCGCCGTCCAGGTCGATGATCAGGCCGTGCTGGCGTGGAGCCGTCATTGACATATGCTCGAGGCCGTCCGCTGAGGGAGATGATGCCGGGGGTTTGATCCCGGTCGGAAATCCGGTACATGAAGGGAAATCAGTGCCACACCCTTCCTAGCTTTTCCGGAGTCACCATGTCGAGCCCCGAGCAGCATACCGATGTCGCCATCATAGGTGCCGGTCCAGTTGGTCTGTTCGCCATCTTCGAATGCGGCATGCTGCGTATGAAATGCCACGTTATCGATGCCCTCGATGTGATTGGCGGGCAATGCGCCGCGCTCTATCCGGAAAAACCCATTTACGACATTCCTGGTTACCCGTCCATTGACGCCGCCGATCTGATCGAGCGGCTGAACGAGCAGACGGCTCCGTTCTCGCCGGTTTATCACCTGGGGCAGCAGGTCGTCAGCCTGAGCCGGGCGGAGGGCGACCGCTGGCTGGTCGAGACCTCGGCGGGCACGCGGATCAACGCCAAGGCCGTCATCGTCGCGGCGGGCGTCGGCGCCTTCGGGCCGAACCGGCCGCCGCTGGACGGGCTGGAGCAGTACGAGGGCAAGTCGGTCCATTATCTGGTGCGCCGCCGGCTGGACTATGCCGGCAAGCGGGTGGTGATCGCGGGCGGCGGCGACAGCGCCGTCGATTGGGCGAACAGCCTTGCCGAGGTCGCGGCCAAGATCATGGTCGTCCACCGCCGCGCCAAGTTCCGCGCGGCGCCTGAAAGCGTCGCCCGGCTGGAGCAGTTGACCAAGGAAGGCAAGGTCGAG
>NZ_JCACHA010000264.1:0-3104 GCF_059503625.1 Skermanella sp. | reverse complement strand
GCAGGATCGCGGCGGGCCGGCCGGTCCGGTTGGCCAGCGCCCGCTTCTCGCCGGGAGCGATCCGGACGCTGTCCCAGGGACGCAGCGTCGCCTCCTCCTCCCCGTTGGAGATCACGACTTCGCCGTCAAGGACGACGTACATCTTCTCGACACCCGAGGCATCCAGCGTCGTGCCGCCGCCGGGATCGATGCGGGAAAGGCCGAGCCAGACGGTGTCGGACGGCCCATTCGCTTAGAAAACTCCGTGTCTTACTTGATCGGCGGCGTCGGAAGTCTTGCTTCGCCCGGCTCCATGACGAAGGTGTAGTCCAGCGTGTAGCCAGCCTCGACTTTCTTGAAATCGCCGATCAGGTGGCGCGTCACCCCGAAAACGACGTCGGTTTCAAGATGCTGGTCCTCGTCCACGAAGACCTGCGTGATCAGCGTCTTGTATCCTTCGCGGAAAGCAAGGAAATGCAGGTGCGCCGGGCGGAACGGGTGCCGCGCCTGAGCGCGCAGCAAATCGCCAACGGGGCCGTGGGTCGGGACTGGATAGCCGGCGGGGCGGATGGAGCGGAAGCCGAAGCGGCCTTCCGCATCCGTGGTGAACTTGCCCCGCAGGTTCATGTCGGCCTGGGTGTCGTCCTGGTTCTCGTAGAGCCCGACCGGAGAGGCCTGCCAGACATCGACCTCCACCCCTTCGATCCCCCTGCCCTGCGGATCGACGATCCTGGCAGCGACCGACAGCGGCGGTCCGGGAGTTTCGCAGCGGACAATCGAGCCGCCGTTCTCGGTGCGCGGCGAGTTCCTCCGCCAGAACGGACCGAGCCCGTGACGATGAATGAACTGACCCGCCGGCCCGCGACCTTGCAGGAAGTTGCCGATGCGGCCGGCGTTCACCGTTCGACGGCGTCCAGGGCGTTGAACCCGGAGAAATCGCACCTGATCGGGCAGGATGTCGTGGAGCGGGTCCAGGCCGCCGCTCTCCGGATGGGCTATCAGCGCGACGTGCTGGCGGCGGGACTGCGCACCCGGCGGTCGCGCCTGATCGGCGTGGTGGTGCCCGATATGGCGAACCTCGTCTTCGCGCCGATCCTGAGCGCCATCGAAACCGTGCTGGCGGAGAACGGCTATTCGGCGCTGATCGCCAATGCCGGCGGCGGCGTCGATCAGCAGATCCGGATCGTCGATCAGCTGATAGCGCACCGGGTCGAAGGCGTCGTGCTTGCCAAGGCGCAACGGGACGACCCCGTGCTGACGCGCTGCCTTGAAGCCGGCGTGCCCGCCGTGCTGGTCAACCGGGCAGAGACCGGGACCAGGGCGTCGACGGTGATCTCGGACGATATCGGCGGCATGCGGCTGGCGGTGGAGCATCTGGCCGGCCTTGGCCACCGGCGCATCGGCCACATCGCCGGTCCTCAGCATCTTTCGACCGGCGTGCTGCGGCGCCAGGGTTTCGAACAGGCGATGGCGCGGGCCGGACTGCCCGCCGGCGCTATCGCCGTCGCCTCGGCCTATACCCGCGACGCGGGGCGGGCGGCAGCGGCGGAACTGCTGGACCGCCACCCGGACTTGACGGCCGTCGCGACGGCCAACGACCTGCTGGCGCTGGGCCTTTACCTGGAAATGCGCGCCCGGGGACTTGCCTGCCCCGGGGATATCTCGGTCGTGGGGCACAACGACATGCCGCTGATCGACATGGTCGATCCTCCCCTGACCACAGTGCATATACACCACGGCGACATGGGCCGGCAGGCGGCGGAGCTTCTGCTGAAGCGGATCGTCAGCCAGGACGCGGCGCCGGTCACCCGGATCATCGAACCGGAACTGGTGCTGAGGGGATCGACGGCTCCGCCATAAAGGAGGGTCGTTTCCAAAGACGAAATTTGATATACTTTGTAAATTGATGCGGAGGGATTGGGGAGACGGTCGTCATGACGGTGAGTTTCAGCTCCGTCGCCTATGATGCGGACTTTGCGGCGGATTACCGCCGCGACGGCTTCGCGATCGTCCGGGGCGTCTTCGATCCCTCCGACGTGGCGGTTCTGGCCAAGGCTTTCGACCGCCAATACGCCGCGGGCCTGCTCCATCCGCGCGATTTCCGCCATGGCAACCTGATGGTTCGGGTCGGTTCCGATCCGGCACTGGGCAGGATCGTCAAGATGGTGCAGTGGCCGTCCTACGGCGATGCCGATCTGGCGGCCGTGCGGACCGACATGAGGCTGTTCGGCCTGATGGCGCCGCTGCTTGGGGCAGATATCAAGCAAATCATCAACCAGCTTCACTGGAAGCCCGCCGGCTCGCTGATCTCCGACTTCGCGTTCCACCAGGACGCCCGCTTCCGCAAGCCGGCGGCGTGCTACCGCAACCTTGCCGAAAGCTACGTCCAGACCGGCATCGCGGTCGATCCCCACACGGTGGAAAGCGGCGCACTGCGCGTGATCCCCGGCAGCCACCGGCTGGGAGCGCTCGACCTGGGCCGTGATACCGTCATGGGCAGCGGCACGCCCGAAGACGCGCTGAGGCAGGCCGGCATCGACCCGGACCGGCTGGTCGATGTCCTGCTGGAACCGGGAGACGTCGCCTTCTGGAGCCCCTACCTGATCCACGGCTCGGGCCGCAACCGGAGCGCCCGCGACCGCCGCTTCTACCTGAACGGCTACGTCAGGGCGGCGGACTGCGACCGGGGGGAGTGGGCCTGGAAAGCCGGCCGCCCCTGCCCCCTCGGTGCGCTGGTCATGGTCCATTACGAGGAGTTGATGGAGCGGCCGGACCCGCATTACGTCGGCGAGGGATGAGAGAGGTGGACATAGCAGGTTTCAAATTTTAATAGAATTTGGCCGGTCCGCAGTCGCGGACTGTTCAAGAGCGTGCGGTTTCAGGTAAGTTCATTCCCGCAAGAATGGAGATCCGCCCTGCCCCACCCACGCCCGACCGCCGAAGGCGCAAGCCTTCGCCGAGACCTGGACGCCGCCGGCATCAAGTGGTCTGCGGTTCGTAAAGTGCTGCCCGACTGGGCCGAGGAAGCGGTCTCCAGCAAGGCTGGCGTCCTGGAACTCACCGGCTTCATGATTCGTCATTTCGGGCTTGAACTGGATACGGAAGGCCGTCTCCGCCGCCGCATC
>NZ_JCACHA010000263.1:0-3104 GCF_059503625.1 Skermanella sp. | reverse complement strand
ACTGGTAATCAGCAGCGACTTCCTGCCGTAGCGCTCTTCGACGATCTCCAGCAGGTCACGGCGCTGGTCTGCTCCCAGAGGCTCCGGCCCCCAATCGTCGAGGACCATAAGATCGGGCTTTCCATAGCTGCGTAGCAGCCGGGTATAGCGGCCGTCACCACGCCCCAGCGCCAGATCAGCGAACAACCGCGATGCCCGCACGTAGAGCACCGACAGGTTCTCCCGGCAAGCCTGATTGCCGAGCGCGCACGCCAGCCAGGTTTTGCCCACCCCGCACGGTCCGGTGAGGATCAGGTTGCGGTGCTCCCGGACGCAGGCGCAGGTCCCCAGCTTGAGGAACAGCGCCTTGTCCAAGCCCCGCGCCGCCCGGTAATCGACATCCTCGATCACCGCCAGATGACGCAACCGGGCACGCCGGGCCCGGCTCTCGTAGAGCTTCTGGTTGCGCCGCGTCACCTCGTGCTCGAGCAGGACGCCGAGCCACTCGGCATGGCTCAGCGTGGCCGCCGCCGGGTTGGCCGCCAGCTCCTTGAAGCCCTTGGCGCAGCCTTCCAGGCCGAGGTCGTGCAGCAGGTCCAGGGTCGGGTGTGTCAACATGGTCAGGACCTCAAGGGAAGTAGCGCGAGCCGCGGATGTTGGCGTGCACCAGGGGCGCCGCCTCGGCCGTCGGGGCCGCCGGCTGGCGGTCCAGGTTGTTCTCCAGGATCGAGGCGATGCTCCGGCCGCCCAGCGCGCCGATCGTTAGCGCCCGCGCGCTGACCGCTTCGGCCCGCTCCCCATTGGCGCCTCGGAACAGCTTCAGCACGCCCTGGCAGCTCCGGTAGCCCTGCTCGAGATGACGCCGATCAGCCAGGATCGCGGCGATCAGGGCCTCGGTCGAGGGACCGAACTGCCGTGCCCGGCTGAGGAAGTGCTCGGCGCTCCACTCGGCATAATGGCGGTGGCCCGCCGGCATGTGATCGCTCAGCGTGGCCGTGCCCGACGCAGCGCGTGGATGGGCCGCCACCCGCCGACCAGCCCGGAACACCTCGACCGTGCGCGCACCCAGCCGCACCTCGACCTCCTGACGGATCAGCGCATACGGCACCGAGTAGGCGGCGCCCGCGACTTCGACGTGATAGTCCAGCCCAACCCGCACCCGCAGCCATTCGGCATACTCGTAAGGCGTCTCGGGGAGCGGGTTCAGAGCTGGCCGGTCGAGTTGATCGAACAACTCACGACGGCTCACGCCCAGCCGCCGCAGCGGCTTGGCATTGAGCCGCTCCAGGGCAGCGGCAATTTCCCGGTTGCACTCCTCCAGCGAGAAGAAAGTCTGTCGCCGCAGTCGGCCCAGCAGCCACAGCTGAACGACACGGACGCCGGCTTCGACCTTTGCTTTGTCCTTCGGCTTCAGTGGCCAGGCCGGTAGAATGCCGGTTCCGTAATGCTCGGACATCCGGCCATAGCTCCGGTTCAGTTCCGGATCAAAGAAGTTCGCCCGATGAACACCGGACTTCAGATTGTCCGGAATGACCAGCCGTGGCACCCCGCCGAAGAAGCCGAACATGCGGGTGTGGGCGCCAATCCAATCCGGCAGCGTCTGGGTCCACACCGCTTCGGCGTAGGTGTAGCTCGACGCTCCCAGCACGCCGACGAAGATCTCCGCCGGCCGCACGGTCCCCGAGGCCGGGTCGACCACCTCCAGCCGCTTGCCTGAGAAATCCACGAAGACCTTGTCGCCCGCGACATGGTGCTGGCGCATGGTCGGCGACAATCGACGCTCGAACTCGCGGAACAGGTCGCAGAACCGGCTGTAGCCGTATCCTCCGGGCTCTCCCTCGCGGTATTCTTCCCACAGCGTCATCAGCGTCACGCCGGGCCGCTTCAGTTCGCGCGCAACCATCGCCCAGTCCGGCTCGACCCGGCGCCGGAAGCCTGGCCGGCAGCCCGACCGGGGAAACAGCAGTTGCTCCAGCACCTCGTCGGTTACGTCGTCGGGCAGTGGCCAGGACAGTCCGGCTGCCTCGACACGCGCCAGATATTCCTGGATCGTGCTTCGGGCGACGCCGATCTGGCACGCGATCGTGCGGTCGCTCAGTCGGGCACCGCTGTGCTTCAGGCGCAGCAGAGCTCTCAATTGTCGCATCGTCAGCCTCTTCTTCGCTGGCATCGACCACCCCCAGGTTCACAACTGGTGGGAGTAGATGCAGGTTGAGTACTGACCTGTCAGCAGTCTTGCCCGGCCTCCTCCGGAAGGCTGATTGTCGTCGCCGAAGTGGCCGACATCATCTCGGAATGATGGCCGGCTTCATTCCGGAACAGTGGCCGGCTTCACGTCGGAATGCATGGCCGACTTCAATCGGAATCATCAACTCGATGACCGAGAAGCTGCTGTCGGCGACCGCGACAACCCGCCGGTCCGGCAACCAGCGGGCGGTCTGGAGCAACGCCTGACGGCCCCAGTCGGTCAGCTTCTTGTGCCGTCGGCCCTGCTTTTGTGCGTAGCGTTCGGACGGTGCCAGAATGGTCAGGAACGGCAGCGCCCAGACGCAGCCGGCCCACGGAATGGGTGCCAGCAGCATGACACACAGCCAGCGCAGACCACTCGCTTTGACAAAGTGGCCATGACTGGAGCGGACTGGGTCCCGGTAGATACCGCGCGCCTTGATCTTCGCTCCCCAGCGGCGTTCGATTGTATCGTCGAGACCGATGACGACCGGCCCATCCCGGACAAAGGCGGCGACCAGCAACCGCAGCAGGCGATGGGCCACGCGCCGGGCCGACCAGCGGGCGGTGCTCAGCACGCGATGATAAACGGCAAAGCTCGCGCTCTGGTCCAGGTCCATGACCCGCAGCGCCGCACTCACGGTGCGTCGCCCCGGGCTCAGCAAAGCTCCGGTGACCAGCACCAGCACGTGGTCCCATGCATATTTCGGCTGAATCCGTCCTCTGATTTCGGGGGAAAGCGCCCCCCTGTTTCGGTCCAAACCGCTCTGCCGTTTCGGTGATTTCGCCCACACGTGGGAGTAGAGGTGAGCGGCGTCTGATCCAGCATCAGCATCTACACTGCGGTCCTTGCGATGATGGGCAGGGAGGGTGGGATGCCGCGGGAGAGATCGGACATG
>NZ_JCACHA010000262.1:0-3109 GCF_059503625.1 Skermanella sp. | reverse complement strand
ACACATGGATGGTTTCCTGGTCGCGCGATCGCTGGCGGCGCATGGACTCCACCAGCCGCTCCATTCTAGCCAGCTGGTCGACGGTTACGGTCAACTGAGATCCCAGACTGTTGCATTCCGCGGCCATTGCATTCAATTGATCGCGCAGCTCCTCACATTCCAGGATTGCCATTTCGCGGCCAGCTTCCGCGATTTGAAGCCGTGCGATGAGATCGTCGGTGCCGACTGCCTCATCTGCCGATGCCTCGGTGCTGTACATGCTACGGGTAGGGCCTGCCATGTTTCAGTTCCTCCCGCTTGGTGGCTCAGGTAGAAAGTGCGCCAATACTGCCCATAAGCCGCCCGCCATTTGCCTGCTCATCGCGTTATCAGGACATCGATCATGCTCAGACCCACTCCGTACGCGAACCGGTTCTTCGCATCAGGTAGCGGGCCTGAAGCAACTCACCAACTGATACGTCTAATGGTTCGGAATGACCGAAGTTCCCTTTTAAAGACAGTCGACCAGCGTTCGCCGCAAGTCATCCGGGTTGATCGGCTTATGAAGAAGGCGATAACCGCTCCGCTTGGCCTCCGTAAGACGCTCGGGTGCCGTATCTCCCGTCATCAGGATCGCAGGCACGGGCCAGCGCCGGTGCACGATATCCACGACATCCAGCCCGCTGCTGCCGTTCGGTAGCCGGTAATCGACCGCCAGCAGGTCCGGAGGCCGGGCCAGACCGTCGAGCAGCGTCGGTACATCCTGCACCGAACTGGCGGAATGGACCTCCAGTCCCCAGTCCCCCAGCAGCATCTCCAGAGCCATGAGAATGGCGGGATCGTCTTCCACCACGACGATGGAACGGCCTGCCAGCTCTCCGGACCGGGCTGCCAAAGTATAGGTCCTCCCGGATCCGGCGGTCTCATGCCCCGATGCGAGCGGGATCTTGAAGGAAAAGACCGAGCCGTTGTTGAGTTCGGACCGCAGTCCGATATCGTATCCGAGCAGTCTGGCGACCCGGTTCACCGTCGCCAGGCCAAGGCCGAAGCCCCGCGCGCGGTCGCCCGCAGGGTTGTCCAACTGCCGGAAATCTTCGAATATCACGGTGAACTTGTCGCCGGGAATGCCGCGTCCGGTGTCGGCGACTTCGACCAGCGCGCTGCCGTCCAGTTCACGGCACTCGACGGTGACTCCGCCGCGATCGGTATATTTGATCGCATTGGAGATCAGATTGCGAAGGATCAGTTCGAGCAGGAGCGGATCGCTCGACACGACCAAGGGAGCGGGAGGCACCTGGAGCCACAGGCGCTTTACGCGGGCCTGCTCCTCGAATTCCGATGCAAGCCGGTGCAGCAGGTCGTCTATCGGAAAATCGCGCACCTGCGGATCGACGATGCCGGCTTCCAGCCGCGCCACCTCCAGCAGGCCGTTCAGCATCCCGCGCAGGCCTTCCAGCGACGACGACACCATGCCGATAAGATCCCGTGTCTCCGGATCGAGATCGCGCCTCTCGAGCATCCCGAGAAACAGCGAGGCCGCCTGCACCGGCTGCCTCAGGTCATGGCTGGCGGCCGCCAGGAAGCGCGATTTGTCGGCATTGGCGCGTTCAGCCGCGTCGCGTGCGGCTCGCGCGGCTTCTTCGGCCCTGCGGCGGTCGGTTATGTCGATTCGCAGGCCGATCATCCTGACGGGCTTTCCCGCGTCGTCGCGTATGCACCGGCCCCGCCCCATCATCCAGCGTATGTCGTGCGGCGGATGTTCGACGCGGTACTCGATGGCGAATTCGCCCTCCTGGCCGAGCAGGCATGCATTCAACCGCCGTTCGACCTCGACGCGGTCCTCCGGAAGCAAGGTTTCCAGCCAGTCGGAGTAAGTTCCGGTGATCGCAGCATCGTCGGGGCAATCCGGACTGCCATAGCAATCGGACCACGTCAGATGGCCGCTATCGATTTCCCAGTCCCAGGTGCCGGCGCCGCCGAAATGCTGAGCCAGACGCAATGTCTGTTCCTTGAGGCGCAACAGGCCGTTCGCGTGCGCCAGTTCGGATGTCCTTTCCAGGATACGCCGTTCCAGATCGGCATTGGTTTCGCTGAGGCTATGGTTGGCAGCCGGGAGTTCGGCCGCCGCGAGCCCGGCTGACAAAAGCTCGGTGGCCGATGTGCGCACCTCTGCGGCGGTATCGGTGGGCATCGGGCTGGCGGCAGCGTCTTCGGAGCCTTTTTTCGATGATGTCGTTATGGCTCTCATCCCTCTGAACGGATCATTCTCCATCATACGCCCGGACTGCCGAACCGCTATTGCCCTGTAGATCATGCCGGGTGGTTGAAAACTTAGGCTTGCATCTAAGTGTACGGAACCGCGTGTATGCTTCCCCGGTCAGGTGAACTTTCTTTGCTGCTTCCATGCTGTTTTCTGAAGATGCAGCCATAGACCTGCATAAGAATTGATCCAGATCAGTCCACTTTGACGATGCTTTCGATAACATCCGCGGCCTAAAAGCAGGGCTTCATTTCTTAATGTTGTCCCGACAAATCGAGGGGACCCCGGATGCATGCTGAATTAACAAAAAAGATCAGGAACAACCCAAAGTTTGTGGAACTTACCACCAAGCGCACTGCGTACGGCTGGAAGTTGTCCATCCTGATGCTTCTGATCTATTACGGATTTATTCTTGTGGTGGCTTTCGCGCCGAAGCTTCTCGGCACTCCGGTTTTCGGAGTCATCACCCTCGGTATTCCCTTGGGCGTTTTGATCATCATCTCGGCTTTCGTCCTGACCGGCATCTACGTGCGCCGCGCCAACTCGGAGTTCGACGAATTGAACCGCCAGATCATCGAGGAAACGAAATAATGAAGCGCGCTACAGCAGCTCTCGCGGCGGCCTCGGGCCTTGCCGCTGCCGTCCTTTCTTTCTCCGGCGCTGCCCTGGCTGCCGACGCGATCACCGGTGCCGTCCAGAAGGCCGAAACCAACTGGACCGCCATCGTCATGTTCCTGCTCTTCGTCGCGGGAACCTTGGGCATCACCTATTGGGCCGCTTCCAAGACCAAGACGGCGAAGGACTTCTACTCGGCCGGCGGCGGCATCACCGGCTTCCAGAACGGTCTGGCGATCGCCGGCGACTATATGT
>NZ_JCACHA010000261.1:0-3110 GCF_059503625.1 Skermanella sp. | reverse complement strand
GCAAGGGGTCCATCAATACCGCGGCACTGCGCGCGCTGAAGACGCTGGCCCCGGCCGATCTGGCGATCGACATCTTCGACCTGTCGGAAATCCCGCTCTACAACGACGACCTGCGCACCGGGCCTGGGTATCCGCCCAGCGTCCAGTCCTTCCGCGACGCCCTGAAGGCGGCCGACGGCGTGCTGATCGCGACGCCGGAATACAACTACTCGATCCCCGGCGTGCTGAAGAACGCGATCGACTGGGCATCGCGCCCGCCCGAGCAGCCGTTCGACGGCAAGCCGATCGGCATCCTGGGCGCCAGTCCCGGCGTGCTGGGGTCGTCCCGCGCCCAGTACCACCTGCGCCAGTGCTTCATCTATCTCAACGGACAGGTGATGAACCGGCCCGAAGTCATGATCGGTCAGGCGAACTCCAAGTTCGACGCGGACGGCAATTTGACGGATCAGGGCACGGCCGATTTCCTCAAGGGGTTTCTGGCCTCTTTTGCGGATCATATTCGCTACCACCAACGTGCTAGGTCCGGATCCTAGACCCTTGGAGGGTTGATTTGCCCGGAGGGATGGGCAAGCATCGGGCCACAAGGCAAGAAATGTCCGTGTTGGGAGGGATTTAATAATGGACGTACGTGCTGCCGTAGCCTTCGAGGCCGGCAAACCACTCAGCATCGAGACAGTACAGTTGGAAGGCCCGAAGTTCGGCGAAGTGCTGGTCGAAATCAAGGCTACCGGCGTCTGTCATACCGACGCCTACACCCTGTCGGGCGCCGACAGCGAAGGTAAGTTTCCCTGCATCCTCGGGCACGAGGGCGCCGGCATCGTGGTCGATGTCGGACCGGGCGTCACCAGCCTGAAGAAGGGCGACCACGTCATTCCGCTCTACACGCCGGAATGCCGCAACTGCGAATACTGCCTCAGCCAGCGCACCAACCTGTGCCAGGCGATTCGCGAAACCCAGGGCCGGGGCGTCATGCCCGACGGCACCAGCCGGTTCTCGTTCAACGGCAAGCCGATCTACCACTACATGGGCTGCTCGACCTTCGCCAACTTCACGGTGCTGCCCGAGATCGCGCTCGCCAAGATCCGCGAGGACGCTCCGTTCGACAAGGTCTGCTACATCGGCTGCGGCGTTACCACCGGTCTCGGCGCGGTGATCTGGACGGCAGGCGTCCACCCCGGCGCCAATGTCGTCGTGTTCGGTCTCGGCGGCATCGGCCTGAACGTGATCCAGGGCGCCCGCATGGTCGGCGCCAACATGATCGTCGGCGTCGATCTGAACAACGGCCGTAGGGAAATGGCCGAGAAGTTCGGCATGACCCACTTCGTCAACCCGAAGGAAATCGGCGGCGACATCGTCCCGCATCTGGTCGAACTGACCAAGGGCGGGGCCGATTACACCTTCGAGTGCATCGGCAACATCAACACGATGCGTCAGGCGCTGGAGTGCTGCCATAAGGGCTGGGGCATCTCTACCATCATCGGCGTGGCGCCCTCGGGTGCCGAGATCTCGACCCGTCCGTTCCAGCTCGTCACGGGCCGGGTGTGGAAGGGCAGCGCCTTCGGCGGCGCCCGTGGCCGGACCGACGTTCCCAAGATCGTCGACTGGTACATGGACGGCAAGATCAACATCGACGATCTGATCACCCATGTCGTGCCGCTCGACCAGATCAACGACACCTTCGACCTGATGCACGAAGGCAAGTCGATCCGTTCGGTCGTCACCTTCTAAGCGTCGCGCGCTCCGTTCGGCGCGCAAAAGAAAAGCGCCGGCGGCGGGATGACCCGCCGCCGGCGCTTTTTCTCTGGCAGGCTCTTTATACCGGCAGGCTCAACCGGCGCGGCCGGGTCGTCCCCTTGGTGGAAAGCGGCTGGATGTCGACCTCATCTCACCGCGGGCTCCCGATCCCGTATCGTCGTCGTCGGGGCGGTTCGCCTGACGCTCGCGCTTGTTCTCGGCCTCTGCGCTGGCGATGGTCGACTCCATCTCCCTGATCCGCTCCCTCAGCGGGGCGATCACCGAGCCGTCGGGCTTGCGGGCCATGAACTGCTCGAGATCGTGCTTCAGCCGGGCTAACTGGCTTTTCAGCAACGGTACATTGGGCTTGGCGTTAGGATTGGGCTTGGCGCCGCCAACTCGGTAGGCTTGCTCCTCGTACTTACTCACGGCATCCCTCCTGTTTCATCCCGACAATACACGTGTACCGTCCGGCGTACCATCCCGTACGAAAGAGACATAGGCACGCATGTCGGCCGGATGAGTGCGCGAATACCTTAAGATGTTTTGATGGATCGGATCGGCGGCTTCAAAATGATGCCTTGTCGAAGCATGGGAGGTACGATCATGACCCAGCCCGAATCGGACGCCCTGATCTCGCCGGGGGACATCAGGCGTATCGTCGCCGAAAAGGAACAGGCGCAAGCCCGTGAGGAGATGGAGCAGCGCAAGCTGCGGGAAGCGGAACAGGCCCATCTGCACGCCGCTTTCCTGGAGCGCGACATTTCCCCGGACGTCAGACGGCGCTTTTCGCATGCCGTCCGCCGAGCCGTCGAGCGCGGCGAGAAGGAAGTCATGGTGCTGCGCTTCCCCAGCGACTGGTGCACCGACGGCGGAAGGGCGATCAACAATGCCGAACCGGAATGGCCGGCGACCCTGGAAGGATACGCGAAGCGCGCCTATGACTTCTTCCTCTCCGAGCTGGAGCCGCTCGGCTACCGCATGCATGCGATGATCCTCAACTTCCCCGGCGGCATGCCGGGGGATGTCGGCATCTTCGTAAGATGGTAGCCGGGCGGCGGCCATGGCTTCCGGTCTAGGAGGCTTTAGGTCTAAGGGCGTGGGTCAGGACTGCTGGATGGCGGAGAGCACCCAGCCGCCGCCGGCAGGACGCTGGAAGGTCCAGACCTCGACGCCTTCCGACGGCTTCGTGCGGTCGCCGTCGACCAACTGATCGTCCGCCTTGTTGACCGTATAGTCCACCAGCCCGTAACGCAGGGCCACGGTGGCGTAATCGACAGCACCTTCGCGCCACGACTCGGCCAGGTCGCCCTGAAGCAGTTTCACGTCCTCAATCCGGTTGACGACGCCGCGCGCGGCGTTGTCGTCCAGTTCCT
>NZ_JCACHA010000260.1:0-3114 GCF_059503625.1 Skermanella sp. | reverse complement strand
GGACGGCGACTTGCCCGCTTCTTCCCATTCGGTCACACTCCGGGACATATGGAGACGCCGCCCGAGCGGCGCAACCTGGAGTTTCCGTTGACCCTAGACCTACGCCTTGGCTGAAACTGAAGCACCAGAACCTGAAGAGCGTTCAGCCGTCGCCGGCCAGGGTCCCCCGACCAGCGACGGCCGCGTGCTGTATTACGGCACCGGCCCGGTCTTCGACGAGATGGTCACCGGAGGTGGCCGTCTGCGGCCGCACTGGCAGAAGTTCATGGGCGCCCTGGGCGCCCTGGACCCGTCGCTGATGCATGAACGGTGGGAGGCGGCGCGCCGCCTCCTTCACCAGAACGGCGTCACCTACAACATCTATGGCGATCCGCAGGGAATGGAGCGGCCGTGGCCGCTCGACATGATCCCCCTGCTGATTCCCGCGGTCGAGTGGGAGAAGATAGAATGCGGGCTGGTCCAGCGGGCCAGCCTGCTGAACGCCGTTCTGGCCGATCTTTACGGCAAGCAGGACCTGGTCCGGTCCGGCCGTCTGCCACCCGCGCTGCTGTTTTCCGACAGGGGGTTCCAGCGCGCCGTGCACGGCGCGGTGCCGACCGGCGGGGTCTACCTGCATCTCTACGCCGCCGACCTCGCCCGGTCGCCCGACGGACGCTGGTGGGTGCTGGGCGACCGAACGCAGACGCCGAGCGGCGCCGGGTATGCGCTGGAGAACCGGTCCGTCGTCAGCCGGATCCTGGCCGACGCCTTCAAGGACGGCAACGTCCAGGCGCTCGCTCCCTTCTTCACTTCGCTCCGCGAGATGCTCGTCAGTCTGGCCCCCGCGAAGACGCCGGATCCCCGGATCGTGCTGCTGACGCCCGGCCCCTACAACGAGACCTATTTCGAGCACGCCTATCTCGCCCGGCATCTTGGCATCACCCTGGTCGAGGGCGGCGACCTGACGGTGCGCGACCGCCACGTCTTCCTGAAGACGCTGAGCGGGCTCGATCCGGTCCACGTCATCCTGCGACGCCTGGACGACGATTACTGCGATCCGCTGGAGCTTCGGGCCGACAGCTCGCTCGGCGTCGCCGGCCTGGTCCAGGCGGTACGTGCGGGTACCGTCACGGTCGCCAATGCACTTGGGAGCGGGCTTGTCGAGTCGCTCTCGTTCAAGCCGTTCCTGCCGATGCTGTGCCGTCACCTGCTGGGCGAGGAGTTGAAGATACCCGGCGTCGCCATGTGGTGGTGCGGCCAGAAGGAAGAGCGGACCTATGTGACCGAGCACCTGGACCGGCTCGTCATCAAGCCCGCGTTCGCCCATCTGGGAGCGGAACCGGTTTTCGGCGCATCGCTGACCAGGGCCGAGCGCGCGGCCTTGACGGCGAAGATCAACGAGCGGCCGGGAGACTTCATCGGGCAGGAGCAACTCGGCCTGTCCACGGTGCCGACCTGGATCGACGACTCGCTCCAGCCGCGCCCGCTGGTGATGCGGGTATATCTCGCGGCGAAGCCGGGCGGCGGCTATACGGTTATGCCCGGCGGGTTGACCCGCATGTCCGCCACTGCGGGCCGGCTGATCGTGTCGATGCAGCACGGCGGCGGCAGCAAGGACACCTGGGTCCTTGGCCACAGCCCATCGGAATACAGGGTGGCGACTTCCCGCATCCAGGGAGTGCCGTCGGAAGTCCGTAGCATGGAGCCCAGGACGATCGCGGCGCGCGAGGCCGAGATCAGGCCTCACAGCGGCGACCTGCCGTCGCGCGTCGCGGACCAGCTGTTCTGGCTGGGACGCTATGCGGAACGGTCGGAAAGCGTTCTGAGGATCCTGCGCGGCGTCTACAGCCGCCTGTCCGACGGCGCCAGGCCGGGAGCCAACGACCAGCTGGTGCCGCTGATGCGCCTGATGGACTGGTCCGGCATGGTGCCGCGCGATCTGGTCGACCTTGCGGAAAGCGGAACGGGCCGCGGTTTGCGTCAGGCGCTTCAGGGTGCGGTGTTCGACGGCAGCCATCCCAACAGCCTGCGCGCCAACGTGCAGCGCCTGCACCGGACCGGCGCCGGCGTGCGCGACCGGCTGTCGCTCGACATGTGGCGGGTGATCACGCAGCTCGACCGCCAGTGCGAGCCGGCATCGGCCCGCTCCCGCGTCGATACCGCGATGCTGCTGCGGCTGGACGACCTGATAACGACGCTGGCAGCCCTGGCGGGACTTGAGCAGGAAAGCATGATGCGCGGTCCCGGATGGCGTTTCCTGGACATCGGCAGGCGGCTGGAGCGCGGGATCAACTGCGTGACGCTGATGCGCGGAACGCGCATCGCCGACGGCGCGGGCGACGACCCGGCGGTTCACGAAGTCCTGCTGGAACTGGGCGAGAGCTTCATGACATACCGCGAGCGGTTCTATACCACCGCCCAGCGGACGCCCGTGCTGTACCTGCTGCTATGCGACGAGACCAATCCCCGCGCGCTTGCCTATCAGCTCTCGCACTTGTCCCGGCATCTCGCCGCCCTGCCCCGTCCCCCGATGATCGACTCCAAGTCCCAGCACAGTCCCACGGCGGCGGCTATCCGCCTTGTGGACGAAGCTCGGGAAGTGCTGCGCGAGCCCGACATCATCCGCGACCGGTTCGCCCTCCGGAGCGCGCTCAACAGGCTCGCCGACCGGCTGCCTGAAATCTCGAACCTGCTGGCCCATGCCTATTTCAGCCATGCCTTCTCCCGCTCCGCCTGAACCCGCCGCACCGGAACCGGTTGCCGTGACGCCAGCCGCTCCGGTACCGGACGAACCGGAACGCGTGCCGGAGCGATTGCCGGAACCGGCCGGGCCGTTGCGCTATCGTACCCGCCACACGACGCGCTACGAGTACGGAGAAGGTGTGTCCGTCTCCCAGCACATCGTCCATCTGCTCCCGCGCGACAACCCCCGTCAGGTCTGCACCAGTGCCGTGCTGTCGGTCTCGCCGGAGCCGTCGGTCCGCAACGAGTGGCAGGATTATTTCGGCAATCCGGAAGCTTACTTCGCGGTTCAGGAACCTCACCGGACCCTGGTCATCGAGTCACGCATCGAGCTTGAAGTGAAGCCGCCGGCTCCTCTCGACCCGACGGAAACGCCTTCATGGGAGACCGTGT
>NZ_JCACHA010000259.1:0-3130 GCF_059503625.1 Skermanella sp. | reverse complement strand
CGGGCAGCCGGATGAAGCGCTCGAGCTGCGACGGCATCGGCAGGAGCGCGTCCAGGTTCTGGCTGCGGTCGGGATTGTAGAGCTGGAGGGCGAGGCTGAAGCCGAGATTGGGGATGAACGGGAACGGGTGCGCCGGGTCCACCGCGATCGGCGTCAGGATCGGGAAAATGTCCTCGATGAAGCGGGCTTCCAGCCAGTCGATCTCGCTGTCGGTCAGCTCGCTTGGGTCGACCACGGTGATGCCGGCTTCGCGGAGATCCTGGCGCAGGGTGCGCCAGCCGTTCTGCTGGTCGCGCATCAGCTCGATCACCCGCTGATTGACGGCAGCCAACTGCTGGTTGGGCGACAGGTTGTCGTCCGACAGAGTCGTCACGCCTGCGCGCACCTGCGCCTTCAGGCCGGCGACGCGGACCATGTAGAATTCGTCCAGGTTGCTTGCCGAGATCGACAGGAAGCGAAGGCGCTCGAGCAGCGGATGGGCGTGGTTGAGGGATTCCTCGAGCACACGCTGGTTGAAGGCAAGCCACGAGAGTTCGCGGTTGATGAACCGGTCCGGCGATGACGACGGGTCGACCTGGGGGAACTCGATCTCTTGCGCGCTGGTCACGGCTGCCTCTGGTTACGGGGCGTGATGGGGAATGGTCAAGGATAGCGGGTTTCGGTTACGCTTTGGCAATCGAACGGACGGTGACCGACAGAATTTACAACAGGCGCGGTCCGCAGCCGTTCATTCGAGCTAAGATCGAGACGACGGAGCCTGCGTCAAGACCATGAAGACATTATACCTTTTGCGGCACGGGAAATCAGCCTGGAACGATGAGACTCTTTCCGACCATGACCGGCCCCTGGCGCCGAGGGGCGTCAAGTCTGCGACCCTGATCGGGCGGCAACTCCGGCTGGACGGCTTTCGGGCCGACTGCATCCTGTGTTCCACCGCACGGCGCGCCGTGGACACGCTGGAAATCGTCACCGCGCAACTTGACGGCCACGCGCTCGAGATGCCGGTCCATCAGGAACGGGGTCTGTACCTTACCGGGGAAAAGGCGCTGCTGGACCGGCTGCGCCTGCTGCCGGACAAGGTCAGGACCGCGATGCTGGTAGCACACAACCCCGACCTGCATCACCTTGCCCAGGACCTTTCCGGTTTCGGATCGGATGAAGATCTGAGGAACCTTGCCGCGAAGTTCCCGACGGCGGCTTTGGCGGTGCTGGAATTCGCGGTGACGAGTTGGAGCGACATAGAGCCGCGGGCCGGAACGCTCACCCGGTTCCTCATACCAAAAAAATTAACTTAACGAGCGGCGGAGCGGTCGGCTATCACGTGGTACCGGAACGCACGATCAGCGAGGCGCCGCAGCCAGTGTCACAGAACACCCATCCGATGAAGCACGACGGTGCCGCCTTGATGTCGCCGCCGCAGGTCCGGGCATCCGCCGGTACGGTAGGGCGCGAGATCGAACTGAAGCTGCATGTGGCGCCCAGCGATCTGGCGCGGCTGGCCCGTCATCCGGCGCTGGTCGGGCTTCAGCTGGGTACGGCGGCCAGCACGCGGCTATACACGGTCTATTTCGACACTCCCGACCTGCGGCTGGCGAGCTTCGGCGTGGCGCTGCGGGTACGCCGGCAAGGGGCACAGTATATCCAGACCGTGAAGACGCTGGGCGGCGGCAACTCGGGCGATGCCGCCGCCGTGGCGGTGAGGCGCGAGTGGGATTGGACGATCGCGGGCGAGGACCCTGACGTTTCGCTGCTGACGCTCGAAGGAATCCGGGAACTGGTGCCGCAGGACGCCCTGCCGGAAATCCGTCCGCTGTTCACGACGGATTTTCAGCGCACTACCCTGATGCTGCGGCCCGATCCGCTGACAGCCATCGAAGTGGCGCTGGATACGGGCGAGATCCGGGCAGGAACGACCTACCGGCCGATCAGCGAGATCGAGCTGGAACTGAAGGCTGGTCCGGTGACGGCCCTGTTCGACCTGGCGCGCGAGCTTCAGCGGATCGTGCCGATGCGGATCTCGGCGGACAACAAGGCTTTGGCCGGGTTCGCGCTGGTGACCGGACGGCTGCCCGAACCCGCGAAGGCGCCGCCGCTGGGCTTGACGCCGGCTGCCACGGTCGCGGACGGCTTCCGTCATATCGTCAGAAACTGCATGAGCCATGTCCTGGCGAACGAGGCCTGCGTCCTGGCCGGCGGCAGCGACGAAGGCATCCACCAGATGCGGGTGGCCTTGCGGCGGCTGCGGTCGGCGTTCGGCCTGTTCGACGACATCATCGCTTCCGGCGACGCCAAGGCGCTGAAGGATGAGGTGCGCTGGCTGATGGACCGCCTCGGACCGGCGCGCGACTGGGACATCCTGCATCATCGCTTCTTCCAGCCCTATGCCGAGAAGCACGGGCATGACGAAGCGATCCATCGGCTGGGGCAGGCGATTTCCTCCTCCCGCCGGTCGGCCCATGCCCGCGCCAGCGAAGCCTTGTATTCGCCCCGGTATACGACCTTGATACTTGCGCTGGGAAGCTGGCTGGAATCGGGACGATGGCAGGAGGACGCCGATCAGGAGACCTTGGCAAAGGCGGCGCAGCCGTTGCAGGAAATCGCCGGCGCCTGGCTTGGCGAGCGGCACCGGAAATCCCGCAAGGCAGGCCGGCAGATCCGGGAGATCGACGGTGAGCAGCGGCACAGGTTGCGGATCAGCTTCAAGAAGCTGCGCTACGGCGTTGAATTCTTTCGCGGAGTCTATGCGGCGGGAGCGGTTCGTCCTTATCTGGAGAAAGTCGAGGCGCTTCAGGAGAGCCTTGGCGACTTGAACGATGCCGATGTCTCCAACCAGCTGTTGAAGGCTCTCGTGGACGATGCCTCGAAGGACGTGAAGACGGCGGCCAAAGGGTTGTGCCAATGGCTGGAGCGCCACGCCCGGCGCCGCGTCGACGGACTGCCCGGTCAATGGGCCGAGTTCGAGAAGGCGAAACCTTTCTGGGAGTGACGAGATGAAGATCCGGCGGACTCGATGAGCGTTAGTTTCCTCTGCCGGAGCCTTTTCGCAGCGCTGGTGTGTGCGGGATCCGGTATCTCGCCTGCCCAAGCCGCAAGCGCCGTTCGCCACGATGCCGAGGTTCGGCTGGAACCG
>NZ_JCACHA010000258.1:0-3141 GCF_059503625.1 Skermanella sp. | reverse complement strand
TTTATTTCTGGACGATGTATCAACGGTACCTGATTTTCGAGAACTGTATAAATATTTACATAACTGTAGCCGCCCTGCCAGGGATATCCAATGAAAGCATCATTTATACGAGCTTGGTCGCGAGGATTAAGCTTGGAATCTAAGCAATAAATAAAAGAGTAACATTGAATAAAAGCGTGAGAAAATTCATGTAGGTCTCTTAAATACCATTTTCCGTCTAATAATATTCTGTATTTACCTCTATTATCAGAGGTTTTTTGGTTGCTGTGACGCTGTATCATGATGATTGACTTTAGAAAATTGTTGTTAGAGATGTTAGCGTAGCATATAACTATTCCTTAAGCATTAATCCTTACAAGCGACAAATTGCTGCACTACATACAAAACGAGAGAAGAAATTGAAAGAACCGTCGCAGCGTCCAGCCTGAAGAAAAGGGGTCAGAATGATCTTTTGCTACTGCCTGTTCGACCAGCAAGTCTCGCAAAGGCGCAGGATAAAGACGCAAGTGTCATAGAGGACGACAAAGCCCGCCAAGATCAGTAGACCAAACCCAGTTCCTGAGCCTCGGCCACAAGCTCGCTCATGGCCGTCTCGCGCTTGGCGTCCATTCGATCCTTGTAGGCCTTCAGATCACGGAACCTTACCCGTCGGTGTGTCCCGACCTTGTGAAACCTTATGGCATTTTTCTCAAGCAGCCGCACAAGGTATGGGTGCGACACATTCAGGTAATCCGCTGCTTCCTGCGTCGTCAACTCCGCATGAACGGGTATCAAGGTGACGGCGTTGTCCTGAGTCATTTTGCTTTCCCCTGCACAGTGCCAATGCTGAATTCAGGATGACGGCGCGAATAGCCGCGCGTCCCATAGTACTTGCCTTGGCCGTGCCGCCCGGATGTCGGCAAAGTCGGGGTGCAGTTGGTTGATAAGCACGTTGCGCTCGAAGCCCATGGCCGGGTGCGAGGGTACGATTAGGACTGCGGAACGCCGGCTGTCGTACCACGCATCGCCGTAGGCGCGGCTTGCCGCGTAGTCAGGGTCGGCCCATCCGGAAACATCGCTTGGACCGACTTCTTCGATTGCGATCTGGCCGGGGATGAAGACCTCGGCGAAGTGTTGCCCCACTGGAATTTTGCCGATCCGGGTGTGCGCCAACTTCTCCAGCATGGCGGTGGCGAAGCCGATCCCCGCATAGACGACGTAGCGCCCCTTGCTGTTCCAGCGGCCACCAGTTTTGAAGGCGCCGCCGCCGTCCAGCAGAGGAAAGCGGTCGTCGGCGATCCGGAAGGCCGTAAGCGGCCCGGTCGGGTGCGACGGCATGCTCAGGCTGGCAAGCCGTGAAGGATCGCGTCCAGGATGTCTTCGACATGCCGCGCGCCGAATTCATCGACGGCTACCTCGATGGGGAGGCGGTTGCCGAGTTCCGGGTGCGGCGTGGTCAGCCACTGCCGGGCATCGTCCTCGTTGCGCCAGACATACTCGGCATGGGCAATCACATTGGCCAAGCGCGCGGTGCGCTCGCTCTCCGCCGGAGAAAGCCTCCCCTCACGCAACCGCCGCTTCAGCGTGCCCTGCGGAACGACCCGATTCATCAAGCTGCGCCGAGCGGTCGGATCGGCGTAGACTCGCCCGACAACGCGGTCGAGTGCGCCGAGCTTCACCCCCTCGCCGATGCCCCGCTGCAAATCTAGGGCAGTGGTGACCGCGCGCCCGAACACTGCGCGACCACCCATGACATTAACGATTTCCTGAACTTGCATGGTGAGCTCCGATCATATGATGCTATTATAAGGCATCATATGATCCAACTGCAAGAGGCGAATTGGGACAGCGCGGGTGATGGACGAACTGAGGGGCACTGCGTCAGAGTAAGCAGCCTATGTCTGGTATCGCAATAATCGCTGATCAGCTATCCTGCTTGCGATCCGGCGCAAATACATGCGTCGAGCAGCGAAAACCAATATGAAGACCATCTCCGACAGCGAAATATCCAGCTGGGGTTTGGCTGGTCTGGAGAAGATGCTCGATAGTGGCCCTGTTTACGTCATCTAGGACGATCAACTTGGAGTGCGGTGCGTTCTGTTGAGAATGTCCGCTCTTAACCTTCAACGTCACAGCTATATAACATAGACACCAAAATTTCAGCAGAATCCGAATTTTAGAATGACCAATATTCTGTGATTTAATCAACCTTAATCATTTTTTCTGTTTTACATTGTGGCATAATGCCGCATTTAGCGCCTTGTTTAAGAAATTTATAAGATTATTAAATATGCTTCAATGAATTATGCAATGAATCCATCGTGGAATTTCTAACATACTGGGCAAATTGATCATGTTAGGTCGGAAATGCTTGAGGAAACCTTTGGTGATCCTTAAAAATTTGGAGAAAAACTCTAAAGGTTCACGAGATTACATGGGGAACATTCCTCAGTGGATCAGTGCCGCATCAGCGATGGCAACCGTATTTTTTGCCATATACACTGTTGTTAACCATTTGGTTCCTTTTTCTCAAAAATTCCTTGTTGAACAGCAGTTAAAAAATTTGGACTCAAAAGTGGAACAATTAAATTTGGAAATAGGCCGATTACAAGATGAAAAAAAGAAGATTACCTTGGAAAGAAACGATCTTGATGTTAGCATTATTAATATTACAAGAAATTTAGCTGGATCGGAGGCGGAGCTTTATCAAACTATGAAGCATGTGAAAGACCTTCGAAATGAAGCTCAGAAATCTGAAGATGAGAAGGTAATATTAGAAAATGAAATTAAAAGTTTATCTTTGGAGAAAGGCCGTTTAACTGATGAAGTAGCTTCGATAGAATCTTCATGGTATAAACAAGCTCTCAATAATCTTGCGGTAAATGCCCGAATTCGGGTTCCATCCATTATATTTAGAGAGAACCATAATTCTGGACCAAACTCTTTTAATTTTTTATCTTTAGACACAAGCATATATTCTAATGATATATTCTACACTCCTATTCCCCTAGACTGCCACTTTGATGAAAAGTATAGCAGCACGCCAGATATTGAACGCATTGCAACTTTCCGAACAGGGCGCGAAGCTGTTGAAGCCTTGCTGCGCGATCCCTACTGGCAACTCATGCCCAGCAACAGGTCCGCATCTTTGAAAAGCAAAAT
>NZ_JCACHA010000257.1:0-3143 GCF_059503625.1 Skermanella sp. | reverse complement strand
TGTCTAGCCTCTGAGATAGACTTAGGCCCGCTCTCATGCCCCGAGAGCGGGCCTTCTTCTGCGCTACGACAGCACCCGATACACGACGGCGATCAAGCCGGACGCTACACAGAGCGCCGCCAGCGCCGCTAAGATCGTATGGCGCGACAATCTGGATGAAAAGCGCGACGAATAGGATAAGAATGTCTGAGGTCGCGGCGTCAGGATGATTGACGCTGATCGGGTTAGGTTTCAAGTGTCCTGTCGCGCAGCGTCAATCATGTTCGCGTTGATTGTAGCTCGCGAAGCAGGCCGGCCGGGCCCGCGTTTTCGTTCCAGTGCGACCCTTCGACGGTAGCTTTCCACGTTCATCTCGAAGATGGTGGCGTGATGGACGAGCCGGTCGATGGCGGCCAGCGTCATGGCCTGGTTGGGGAAGATGCCACCCCAGTCACCGAACGGCTGGTTTGCCGTGATCAACAAGGATCGCCGTTCGTACCGGGTTCCAATCAGTTCAAACAGGACGCTTGTTTCTGCCTGGTCCTTGGCAACGTAGGCGAAGTCATCGAGGATCAGGAGGTTGTATTTGTCCAGCTTGGCAAGAGCGGACTCCAGAGCGAGATCCCGCCTGGCGAGCTGAAGTTTCTGAACCAGGTCGGTGGTTCTGGCGAACAGCACCCGCCAGCCATTTTCCACCAGAGCGTAGCCAATCGCTGCCGCCAAGTGCGATTTGCCGCCGCCGGCAGGGCCAAAAAGTATGAGATTGGCGCCTTTTTCCAACCAGCTGTCTCCGGCGACAAGGGCCATCACCTGAGCCTTGCTGACCATGGGAACAGCCTCGAACTCGAAGCTTTTCAGGGTCTTGCCCGGAGGCAGCCGGGCTTCGTCGAGATGACGTTCGATCCGCCGGCGGGAGCGCTCGGCGATCTCGTGCTCGGTCAGGGCGGCCAGGAATCGGGCGGCAGGCCAGCCCTCCTTGTCGGCCCGCTCGGCGAAGTCCGGCCAGATCACCTTAATGGCAGGCAGGCGCAGATCTCCCAGGGCCAGCGACAGGCGAGCGGTGTCGATGGGATCGGTCGCATTCATGCCGCGGCTCCCGGATGCAGGGTGGCCAGTTCGTTGTAAACGCTCAGCGGCACGAGATCGACGACGACATCGGTGACCGGAGCCCCGGTGCGCTGGAAGCGTTCACGCAGGGCTGGAAGGTCGGGCAACCGCCCCGCTTCCAGGTCCGCGTCGAGCGCCTCGGCCAGTTCGGCCTCGCAGCCGCGCTCGTGAGCCAGCGACAGCAGGCCGACGGCGATGACGCAGGCCTGGCGGTCATTGCCAGCGGCGAGCAGCGCCTCGAAGGCCCGGTCATAGGCACGGCGCGGGAACAGCTGGTCGCGGTAGACGAGGTTGAGCAGCGCCATCGGCTTGCGCCGCAGAGCATGGATGACGTGGCGGTAATCGACGACATGGCCGTGCCTGCCGTTGCCGCGTGGACGACCGCGGGTGAGGCTGAGGACGTGCGTGCCGCCGAGAAAGCAGTCCAGGCGATCGTCGAACAGGTGGACCCGCAGGCGATGCCCGATCAGCCAGGAAGGCACGGTGTAGAACACCTTGCGCAGGGTGAAGCCGCCACTGGACGTGACGTGGACGAGGGTCTGCTCGAAGTCGGCGGTTCTGTCGGGCGGCAACGGCTTGAGAGCGCCGCGCTCGACCTCGATCTCCTTGGCTAGGCGGGTGTTCTGCTGGGCGACCACCTCGTCGATGAAACGGCGATAATCGGACAGGTCCGGGAAGTCCCGGCTGCCCCGAAGCAGCAGCGCATCGCCGATGGCGCGCTTGAGATGGCCATGCGGGCTCTCGATGGAGCCGTTCTCATGGGCAACGCCGCGGTTGTTGCGGCTCGGGACCATGCCGTAATGGCGGCACAGCTCCTCGTAGCGACCGGTCAGGTCCTCGGCGGCATCCCGGTCCAGATTGCGGAAAGCCGCCGACAGGCTGTCGCTGCGATGATCCGCCGGCGCCCCGCCGAGTGACCGGAGAGCGTTCTGCAGCCCTTCGGCCAGGGCGACGAAGCTCTCGCCGCCCAGGATGACATGGGCATGCTGCCAGCCGGAATAAGCCAGGCGGAAGTGGAAGAGACGGTGCTCGAGCGGCTGTCCGGCAATGGACACGGCGGCGTCGGCCATGTCGGTGAAGTCCGACAAGCCCATCCGGCCGGGCTCGTGCTCCTGCCGGAGGATGACGTCCTGGTCCTGGCCGTTGACGGCCCGCCAGGCCCGGATCCGGCGTTCCAGCGTCCGGCGGACCTTCTCACTCAGGTCCGGGTGCCGCCGGCGCATCTCGGCGAACACGGCAACCGAGCGCAGGCTTGGAGCGGCTTTGAGCATCGGCACCACCTCGCTGTCCCAGATCCCGGCCAGCGGATCCGGACGGCGCCGGCCACGAGGTGAGATCTTCTGCGAGGGTGGTCGTGGGTCCTGCTCGATGCGATAGGCGGTCGACGTGCTGAAGCCGGCTTTGGCCGCAGCGACGGCGGGAGTGTTGGTCTGTCGGTTTTTCATGTAAAGGCTCACTTGGCGGTCGGTGATGTGTGTGCCCGGCAAGATCGGGGTTCCTCATTGGCGTGAAGATCCTCGATCCTGGCCGCATTCACCGCTTCCGTTAGCGGCGCCCTTTTCCAAAAGGACGTCGGTGTCGCGGTCGTGACTACGGCCGGGCTACGCCCGCCCTCCATCACGACCGCGACATTCCATTCCGATCCTGATTGACGCTCTTCCTATCCAGATTGTCGGGCCATAGAACGCGTTGGTGCGGTAGGCGCGGTACTCGGCGGCATTCATCAGATGTCGGCGGGGATGGCTGTGCTGGTGGATGGGGTCGTGGGCGGACAGGAACTGCTGGGCCTGCCAAGGCGACTTGAACCGCTTCATCCGCCGTTCCCGCTGGCGGGTCGGCTGATGCGAATTCTCCGCGCGATTGTTGAGGTAGCGGCTTTGCCGGTGTTCAACGTGTGGGATGATCTGGCGCTTGGCCGCCTTGGTGTTGCGCCGGCTCTGCACCAGGACGTCGAGCACTACGCCGTCCTGATCGACTGCACGCCAGATATAATGCTGGACGCCATTGATCCGGATGAACACCTCATCCAAATGCCAGCGGTCGCCGGCCCTCGACTG
>NZ_JCACHA010000256.1:0-3144 GCF_059503625.1 Skermanella sp. | reverse complement strand
GAAGCGCCCCGTTCCTGGGCGTAGTCCAGGTAGCCCTGGCGCAGCTTTCCGCTCAGCGTGCCGGGCTTGCCGTCGCCGACGGTCCGGTCGTCGATTCTGGTCACCGGCATGACGAATGTGCTGGCGCTGGAGACGAAGGCCTCGCGCGCGGCATAGGCTTCCTCGACCGAGAAGGGACGTTCCTCGAACTTGATGCCGGCTTCCTGCGCCAGTTTCAGGATCGACAGGCGGGTGACGCCGTTGAGGATCAGGTTGTTGGCGTAGCGGGTGACCAGCGTACCATCGGATGTCACGATCCAGGCGTTGCTGGAGCAGCCCTCGGTGACGTTGCCGTCGGGATCCACCTGCCATGCCTCGAACGCACCGGCCTCGACGGCCTGCTGCTTGCCGAGAACCTGCGGCAATAGGGAGACCGACTTGATGTCGCGGCGGAGCCAGCGGATATCGGGAATGGTGATGACCTTGACGCCGTCCTGGAGCTGAGCCGGCGTCGCGAAGGCCCCTGCCCGCTTGGTGGTCAGGACCAGCGAGCTTTCCGCGTGCTTGGGAAACTTGAAGTCGCGCGGAGCGACGCCTCGGGTGATCTGAAGATAGATCGTGCCCTGGGTCACCCGGTTCATTCCGATCAGCCGGCGCATCAGGATCTTCAGCACCCTGGGCGAAACCGGCCAAGCGATCCGCAGCTCGTTCAGGGAGCGCGTCAGGCGGTCGAGGTGCCCCTGCTCGTCCACCAGCTTGCCGCCGACGATCGTGACGACTTCATAGACGCCGTCGGCGAACTGATAGCCACGGTCTTCCACATGCACGACGGCATCGGTATGCGGCACGAAGCGGCCGTTGACATATGCGTATCGAGCCATGTTTCCCGCTTTTGCTTTTGTTGTATCGAAAGGTCGAATGGTGTCGAAAGTTGCAGTCGTTCAGAAGAATTCAAGACGGACGGCAAACATCTTCTCGACCTTCTTCACCTGACCGACTGCCGCCAGGATGATGACCCGGTCGTGCGGCTTGATCACCGTCGATGGCCTCGGGATGATCACTTCCTCTCCGCGCACGATCGCGCCGACGATGACGCCGGTCGGCAGCTTGATCTCGCGGAGCGGGGTATTGATCAGGCTGGAAGTTTCCAGCGCCTCGGCCTCGATCACTTCGGCGAAGCCTTCGCGCAGGCTGTGGACCGACCGGATGCGGCCGCGACGGACATGCTGAAGGATCGTGGAGACGGTGATCGCCTTGGGGCTGACGACGGCATCGATACCGAGCGTGGTGACCAGCGGCGAATATGTCGTCTTGTTGATCAGCGTGATGGCGCGCTGGCAGCCGTAGCGCTTGGCCAGGAGGGAGGCGAGGATGTTGCCTTCGTCATCGTTCGTCACTGCGACGACGGTTTCCGCCGCCCTGACATTGGCCTCTTCCAGGATCTCCGGGTCCAAGCCGTCGCCGTGCAGCACCATGGTCCGGTTGAGCCGCTGGGCGATGTACTGGGCACGGGCGCGGTCCACCTCGATGATGCGGGCGCTGACCTGCGGGTGCTTGGCTTCCAGCTCTTCCGCAAGGCAGAGGCCGATATTGCCGCCGCCCAGGATGATGATGCGGCGGGCTTCCGTTTCCTCATGGCCGAAAGCGGCCATGGCGCGGGTCAGGTGGCGGGTGTCGGCGACGAAGTAGACTTCGTCTCCGGGCAGCATCTGGTCGTCGCCGCCGGGGATGATAGGCTTGTCGTTGCGGACGATCGCCACGACTTCGAGGTTGAGGTCTGGGAACAGGCCGGTGAGCTGGCGGAGCGGCGTGTGCAGGATCGGGCAGTTGTCGGCGCAGATGACGCCGATGACGCGGACCTTGCCGTCGGCCAGCGGGATCATGTCGAAGGCGCCCGGAACCTGGAGACGCCGGGCGACGGCGCGGGCGACCTCGATCTCAGGCGAGATGATGACGTCGATCGGCATATGCTCGCGCGAGAACAGGTCGGACCAGATCGGGGCCAGATAGCTCTGATTGCGGACGCGGGCGATCTTGGTCGGGACGTTGAACAGCGAGTGGGCGACTTGGCAGGCGACCATGTTGACTTCGTCGGCCAGCGTGACCGCGATGATCATGTCGGCCTCCGCGGCGCCCGCCTGCTCCAGCACATTGGGATGCGAGGCGAAACCGACCATCGCCTGAACGTCCAGGGTATCGCTGATCTTCTGGATCAGCTCCGGCGACTGGTCGATCACGGTGACGTCGTTGTTCTCGGTCGCGAGATAGCGCGCGATGTTGGAACCGACCTGCCCGGCGCCGCAGACGATGACTTTCATGGGATGGTACCTGCCGCAACGTCCGGGGTGCGGCTCCTTGGAACCGCGAACGGACCATGAACCCCAATGATGACGCTAAACCCGTCATGCCCGGACTTGCCAAAGCCGTCATGCCCGGACTTGATCCGGGTATCTCCCGTCAGGAGCGCAGCGGGTATCGTCAAAGTTTGGTTTGAAGTCTTCACGTCAGTTTCCGCCAGGAGATACCCGGATCAAGTCCGGGTATGACGGTAAGGGAGGGAGATAAAGGGTGGGAAGGAGGCTGTGGAAGCACGGTCATCAATCCGCCGCCAGCTTGTGGGGCGGCTTGTCGTTGCCGTGGACGCCCAGCGACTTCAGCTTGCGATGGAGCGCAGAGCGCTCCATCCCGACGAAGGCGGCGGTGCGGGAGATGTTGCCGCCGAAACGGGTCACCTGGGCCAGCAGGTATTCGCGCTCGAACACCTCGCGGGCTTCGCGCAGCGGCAGGCCCATGATCTCGCCGCCCTTGTCCCACTTGAGGACGGTCGGCGTGATGGCGCCGATCTCGGGCGGCAGCATGTCGGCGCGGATCGGCTCCTTTGGGTCGCCGGTCGACATGATCAGCAGCCAGTCCACGACGTTGCGGAGTTGGCGGACGTTGCCCGGCCAGTCGTAGGCCTGGAGGGCGGCCATGGCGTCCTCGCCGTATTCCCGGGCGGGCAGGCCGGCGGTCTCGGCGGAACGGATCATGAAGTGGCGGGCCAGCAGCGGGATGTCCTCGCGCCGCTCGGTCAGGGGCGGGACGCGGATCGGCACGACGCTGAGACGATAGAACAGGTCCTGGCGGAACCTGCCGGCCTCGATCTCCGACGGCAGATCGCGGTTG
>NZ_JCACHA010000255.1:0-3151 GCF_059503625.1 Skermanella sp. | reverse complement strand
GACCGCGATCGAGAAGGGTCCGGTTTCGGCCAAGGTCAAGATCGATGTTGGGAATGGTGTGTTCGTCACCTCAAGCATCACGACCGAATCGGTTGACGACCTCAACCTCGCGGTTGGGAACGAGGTAGTGGCGATCATCAAGTCTTCGGACGTGATGATCGGCAAGTAAGCGGGACGGCGTACCCGGCCGATGGGTCCAACCGATCGGCCGGGTACGCCGGCTTTTTGTACGATCCGGCTCATTTCCACGGGCGGAACCGTCAGCACGGCACAATTGGGCTGACGCACGGCACTTTTCCGACGAATTCTCGTTGAAGCTATGGACGGCCCGCCCTGGCGTGGACGCAGCGGGGAGGGTTGACTTCCCCGATATGCAGCCAAGCTTGGTCAGCAGGGTCAATGGGACAATTCCACAAAGCTTCAAGGAGCCATCTCATGGCATTCGAAAACACCACCGCCCAGTCGCATGAGCCGCTGGCAGTCCGTACCGGCATTACCGAAGAGAACCGCAAGGCGTTATCCGACGGCTTGGCCAAGGTACTGTCGGATACTTACACGCTTCTCGGCAAGACCCATGGCTTTCACTGGAATGTGACCGGTGCGCAGTTCCACAGCCTTCATGAGATGTTCGAAGAGCAGTATACCGATCTGACGACCGCCGTGGACGAGATCGCCGAGCGTATCCGCGCCCTGGGTTACTTCGCGCCCGGCAGCCTGAGCCAGTTCCTGAAGCTCAGCACCATCGAGGACGAGCACGGCGTTCCCGATGCGCGCGGCATGCTGGAACAGCTCGTGCGCGACAACGAGACCGTCACCCAGGCTTGCCGCGCCGTCGTCGGGATCTGCGAGGAAGCGAACGACACGGTGACCGAAGACCTGATGAACCATCGCATGGATGCCCATGAAAAGGCCGCCTGGATGCTGCGCTCGTCGATGAGCTGACCGCTACGGCCTGCTCCCCGGCGGCATTCCGCCGCCGGGCGCGCGGCCCTGCCGCATCTTTCTTTCATCAGCGGTTTCGACCATCAGGGAGGAAGTCCGATCCCATGCCTTTCTTCGTTTTGGAACCGGTGCTCCCCCTTGCCCGGAAATGGGAACATTACCGTAAGACGCGCAAGCTGATCGTCCGTGCGGCCGACGAGGCCGGTGCCCGGCAGGTAGCGGCCGACCAAGCCGAACTGGCAGGGCGGGAGGGCATGCATCTGCTGCTGCCCGCAGCCGACGAGGACGAAGTGATGGCCAATCCGTGGCTGGATCCTGAATTGGCCGATTGCCGGGAACTCGATCCGGACGGACCGCCTGAAGTGGTCAGCATGCAGGCCGAATGATCGGCATTGCCGATGGTCCGGCATGCGCTTGATACAGATCAAACATTGGAACGATTCTAAAGAATGCGATTGCCGCATTGCTCCCGCATACCCACATCAGGCTATGTATAGTGTTTTTGCTAAACACGTTTTCAGGGGGCAGAATCATGCAGATCGATATTGGCATCACCGAGAACGACCGTCGCGAGATCGCGGAAGGTCTGTCACGCCTGCTGGCCGACACCTACACCCTCTATCTCAAGACGCACAGCTTCCACTGGAACGTCACCGGCCCGATGTTCAACACGCTGCACCTGATGTTCGAAACGCAGTACAATGAACTGGCGCTGGCCGTCGACTTGATCGCGGAGCGTATCCGCGCGCTGGGCTTCCCCGCTCCGGGCAGCTATTCGCAGTATGCGGCGCTGACTTCGATACAGGAAGCGACCGACGTGCCGAAGGCGGAAGAGATGATCCGCCAGCTGGTGGCCGGCCAGGAAGCCGTGGTCCGCACCGCCCGCTCGGTGTTTCCCGCCGCCGAAAAGGTCGGCGACGAGCCGACGGCCGACCTGCTGACCCAGCGGATGCAGTTGCACGAAAAGACCGCCTGGATGCTGCGCAGCATGCTGGAAGGCTGAGCGGCGCATGAACCGAACCCGAGTTCGGGTGAGGCGTTCTCACGCGCCGTTCACCCGAACTTGATTTGCCGAATGGCTGTTCCAGCTTCAAATCTGTGATCTGAACACGGATTACCGAGGGAGGAACGCCATGCTGATGCGATCCAGACGCGGATGGGAGCTGCCGGAGTCGGCGGCCACTCCGGAACATGTCTTCCTGAACCGGCGGGCGCTGCTGAAGACGGCGCTGGCCGCTCCCACGATCGCGGCGGCGGGATCGATCCTGGCAGGTCCCGCCTTCGGCCAGACCGAAGTCGCGGCCGACGATCTCACCGCCAAGCTCTACCCGGTCAAGCGCAACGAACGCTATGCGATAGACCGCGCGATCACCGACCCGTCCCAGGCCACCACCTATACCAATTTCTACGAGTTCGGCTCCCAGAAGAACATCTGGCGGGCGGCGCAGAACCTGAAGTTGCGGCCCTGGACCGTGAAGATCGCGGGCATGGTCGAGCAGGAAAAGACGGTCGACATCGATACCCTGCTGGCGCAGATGCCGCTGGAGGAGCGGGTCTACCGGCACCGCTGCGTCGAGGCTTGGTCGATGGCGGTGCCCTGGAGCGGCTTCCCGATGAAGGCGCTGGTGGATTTCGCCCGCCCGACCGGTGCTGCCAAATACGTCGTGATGCAGACCTTCCAGGACCCTGGGATGGCGAGCGGCCAGCGGCAGTTCTGGTATCCCTGGCCCTATGTCGAGGGCCTGACCATGGCCGAGGCAACCAACGAGCTGGCCTTCCTGGTGACCGGCCTGTACGGCAAGCCGGTGCCGAAGCAGAATGGCGCGCCGCTCCGGCTGGCGGTTCCGTGGAAATACGGGTTCAAGTCGATCAAGTCGATCGTCAGCTTCACCTTCACCGACAAACGCCCGGTAAGCTTCTGGGAGCAGATCCAGGCGAGCGAGTACGGCTTCTGGGCGAACGTCAATCCGCAGGTGCCGCATGCCCGCTGGAGTCAGGCGTCCGAACGGGTGCTCGGAACCGGCGAGATGGTGCCGACGCAGCTTTACAACGGCTACGGCGAGTTCGTCGCCGACATGTACAAGGGGCTGGAGGACGAGAGGCTGTATGTGTAGCCGCCATACCCTTACACCACGCGCAGAAGATGTTTACTGGTGAAGACGCTCAGGCCGTAGGTCGGTCTAAAGCGAAGCGGCAGCCGACAAGCAGA
>NZ_JCACHA010000254.1:0-3153 GCF_059503625.1 Skermanella sp. | reverse complement strand
CGAGGGCAACGGGTGCCATGCTGTTCTCCCTGAACCCGGCTTTTTTTATGGTCTGACGACACCCAGCAGGTGCGCCAGATCCTTGAAGAAGATCTTGACGTGTGCGACCGGTTTGGCGCGCACCAGTTCCTTGTTCATGTAGGCGTCCCAGGTCAGCTTCTGCACGTCGGGATCGCGGCACATGCTGACGAAGCGCTCGCGGCGCTTGTCGCTGCTGTACCAGAACCACTGCATGACGCCGAGTATCCAGAACACCCGCCCATGGGCCTTCATGAAGCGTTTGCGGGCAGTCGCCAGCTTGCGGGCGTCGCCGGTTTCAAGACAGGCTTCGACCGCATCCGCCGCGAAGCGGCCTCCGGCCATCGCGTAGTAGATGCCCTCGCCGGACGCGGGCGCCACGATGCCGGCGGCGTCGCCGGCCAGCACGACGTCGCGGCCGTTGTCCCAGCGCTTCAGCGGCTTCAGCGGGATCGGAGCGCCCTCGCGCCGGATCGTCTCGGTCCCGTCCAGGCCGGTCGCGGCGCGGAGGGTTTCGACCGAGCGGCGGAGCGAGAAGCCCTTGTTGGCGGAGCCGGTGCCGATGCTGACGGTGTCGCCGTGCGGGAAGATCCAGGCGTAGAAGTCGGGCGACAGCGCGCCCTGGTACCAGACGTCGCAGCTCTCCGGGTTGAAGTCGGCTTTGGCTCCCGTTGGGGCGCGGACGATCTCATGGTACGCGAAGACGCACTTCATGCGGGTGGCGCTGGGGACTTCCTGTTTGGCGACCGCCGACAGGGCGCCGTCGGCGCCGATCACGGTTCGCGTGCGCACGCATTCTTCAGTGCCGTCGGCTGTCTTGTAGTGGACGGTCGCGACGCCGTCCTCGCGGGTGATTCGAACGAAGCTGCCGGTGCGCCGGTCGGCGCCGACGGCGGCGGCACGGCTGCGCAGCCACTCGTCGAACACCTCGCGGTCGACCATGCCGACGAAGCCGCCGTCGATCGGCATGATGACGCGCTTGTCGGAGGGGGCGATCATGCGGGCCGACCTGATCTTCGCGACCAGCAACCCGTCCGGAATTTCGAAGTCCCGAATCAATCGGGGCGGGATGGCGCCGCCGCAGGGCTTGATCCTGCCGGCCTTGTCGAGCAGGACGACCGAACGGCCGCGCCGCGCCAGATCCGCTGCGGCGGTGGCGCCGGCGGGTCCGCCGCCCACGACGACGACATCGAAGATCCGGGAATTCACCATGGTCAGGAGATCTCCGGGAAGATGCCGCGCAGGGCGAAGGCCCCGACCAGCATGCCGATGACATACAGGCTGGTGCCTGTGGCGTTGTACCAGGGGGCGCGCTCGCGCGGGTTCTCCAGCAGGCGCACCATCAGGAGGAACTGGGCACCGAGCAGCAGCAGGACGACGAGGGCGTGGATCGGACGGCCCCAGGCCGCCAGCATGATGACCACGACGATCTGCGGCACGCCCATCACGACGCAGGCGAAGCGCACCGCGTTGTCGATGCCCAGGCGCACCGGCAGCGAGCCGATGCCCATCCGCTGGTCGCCCTCGACCGACTTGAAGTCGTTGAGCGTCATGATGCCGTGGGCGCCGATGCTGTAGAGCACGGCCAGCACCAGGATGCGCCAGTCGGGTTGCGCGGCGGCCATTACTGCCGCACCGGTGAACCACGGCAGCCCTTCGTAGCAGGCCCCGACCGCCGCATTGCCCCACCAGCCGTTCCGCTTCAGGCGGATGGGCGGCGCGCTGTAGGCCCAGGCCAGCGCCAGCCCGACCACGGCGGCGCCCAGCCCCCAGGGGCCGAGCCCGGTCGCGACCAGCAGCGACAGCGCGGTCCAGCCGAGAGCGATATAGAAGCCCCAGCGTCCGGGCAGCCGTCCCGAGGGGATCGGCCGGTTCGGTTCGTTGATGGCATCGACGTCGCGGTCGTACCAGTCGTTGACCGCTTGGCTGGTGGCGCAGATCAGCGGGCCGGCCAGCAGAACTCCGGCGAGGACCAGCAACCAGCGCCCCTCGATCGGGACGCCGGAGGACACCACCCCGCAAGCGTACGCCCACATCGGCGCGAACCACGTGATGGGCTTCAGGAACTCGAGGACGGTGGAGGGAGCCGGGTGTGCCATAGACGGAAGTATGAAGATTGACAGTTCATTGTGTCAATCAGAAATGACAGGCTTGACGCCCTCTCCCGCCAACTGTCGATTTGACTTCCGCGCCGGCTTGTCCAAGATCGCCCGCATTCGAGTCAGTTCAAGCCACCCGACTCAGCCCAGTTGAGGAGCACCCCCATGAGCGTAGAAATCGGTTCCCCCGCTCCCGACTTCACGATGCCGACGGACGGCGGCGGCGAGGTCAGCCTGTCGGCCCTGCGCGGCAAGAAGGTCGTGCTGTATTTCTATCCCAAGGACGACACCAGCGGCTGCACCAAGCAGGCCTGCGGCTTCCGCGACAACCTGCCCGACTTCTCGGGCATCGACGCGGTGATCATCGGCGTGTCCAAGGACAGCGTCGCCAGCCACGACAAGTTCAAGAAGAAATACGAGCTGCCCTTCACCCTCGCCTCCGACCAGACCGCCGGCGTCGCCGAGAAATACGAGGTCTGGAAGGAGAAGAGCATGTACGGCAAGAAGTACATGGGCATCGAGCGTTCGACCTTCCTGATCGACGGCGAAGGCGTGATCCGGGGAGCTTGGCGCAAGGTCAAGGTGGACGGCCACACCGAGGAAGTGCTGAAGGCGGCCAAGGCGATTTAAGGCCGGCCCCGTCCGGTCACCCCCGGTTGAGGATTTCCGTCGCCAGTTCCTGGATCTCCTTCGCGGCGCGGGTGCGTTTGGCCGATTCCGTGACGCTGCGGCCCTCGAACAGGGCCGCGGCGAACTGGATGCGGTTGCCGACTTGGGTCCGCGCCACGGTGGCGCCGGAATTGGTCCCCATCGCCTTGATCCGCTCGATCAGGTCGTCGGCCAGCTTGGCGCGGGGCGGAACGCGGTTGATGACGAGCAGCGCCGGCACTTTCTCTTCCCGCGCCAGATCCAGCGTCGGCTGGGTCGCCCACATGTCCATCGGGCTCGGCTGGACCGGGATGATCACCAGATGGGCCGACCGGACGGCGATCCGCGCCTCCGTCTCCGCGTGCGGCGGGCTGTCGATCACGACGAC
>NZ_JCACHA010000253.1:0-3153 GCF_059503625.1 Skermanella sp. | reverse complement strand
TTTGATACTGTTGGTCACTTTCCGACATTAACCTCATGCGGCATTTGAGACCAAGGCGGTGAGTTTTGACTGTCGCGTTTGTGCGCGAAGGTTGCCCTGGAGCCATGCGTCGAGGCGGGCGAGGTTGATGGCTGCTGCGGTGAAGAGGTGCTGGAGGTGGGTTTTGGCGTGTCCAACATAACGGCAGCGGCGCAATCCGAAGCCTCGAATGCCCTGCGACAGAGTGCCTTCGATCCCGGCACGACAGGAATATCGTTTCTTCCAGCTTTCGCTTTTCTGCTCGACTCGCCGCGCCTGCAAGGCTTCATGCTCAGGTTGGCGGCGGACAACCAGGCTGCGGGGGCGGTTGCGCTTACCGGGAGGTGACGGCGTGCACAAGGGCCGGTTTGGGCAGGCGGCGCATGTCGCCGGAGCAAAAGTAATGTGAACCAGGGGAGTGCCCCGCTTGTCGCAGGTTTCCGACCAATCCCGGCTGGTCTGGCCGGCCGGGCAGTGGGCGACCCGGTCGGACCAGGCGATCGTGAAAGCACTGAGATCGAAGCCCTGTTCATTGTGAGCCCGCCAGCCATGATCCAGCGCGACCGGACCGAGCAGATCGATGGCATGATCAACCTGGCTCGCGACCAGCAGGGCGGCATCGACATAGCCGGCATCGACCACGTGGGTTTCCGGCAGCAATCCACGCGCGGCGAGAGCGCTCTGAACCGCTGCCGTCACCGCCCCGTCCGGCGTTCCCGCCGCAGTGGTCTGGACATCCGTGATCAGGTTCGGCCGATCCGCCTCGCAGGTTTCGGTCAAATGAACCTTGTAGCCGATCCAGCTGGTATCGCGCTTTTTGGCGTAGCGGGCGTCGGGATCATAGGGTGAGTGAAGGCGTTGGTTGACCGGCGGCTGGTCAACTGGGCGACGCCAGCGCACTTGGCCCTGGTCGTGATAGAATTGCTGGATCCAGATGATCCGCAGCCTCTCGACCGCGGGCAGCCGGCACAGCCAGAACCGCTGCCTTTCGGCGAAGAGGGCGGCCAGCAGGTCATGGCCATCGGCGCCAATCGCCTCGCCCAGAGCCTGGCGGGCAGCCTCGCCTTTGGGAAGACGGTACTGCTCGACCCGGGCGCCATAGCGCTCCGCCCAGTCCGGCCGGTTGTGCTCGATCAGCCACCGCGGAGCGGACGTCGCGATGGCGCTAAGTGCGGTCCGCATCGTCTCGCCGACCAGTTCCAGGTGGTTGAGGGTGCGGATTGCCGCCAGAACGTGAGTGGAGTCGGTGCGCTGCCTGCCGCGCGCCTTGACCAGGCCGCGCTCGCGCAGGTGCTCCAGCATGACCTCGAGCAGGTTCTGATCTTGTCCTCCGGCAAGCAGACGGCCTCTGAACTCACAGAGAACGGAGAAGTCGAAGCCCGCATCCTCAAGCTCCAGGCTCAAGGCGTACTTCAGGTCGATCCGACCGCGCACCGCCTCGGCCGCCTGCCGGTCGGACAGGTTTTCGAGGAACTGAAACACGGTGACCAGAGCCAGGCGCCAGGGTGCTATCGCCAGCTGACCGCGCGCATCATACAAGCTGGCGAACATCTGATCCTCATACAGAACCCCGATTTCATCGCGGATCCGCATCAACAGGTTGCCTTTGCGGAATGCCGCCCGGGCGATCCGGGCAGTTTCCTCGGGAACAGGCTCAATCGGCGATGGGCGCATCGACATTGCTTCCCTCCTTCAAGGGGTTCCATGTCTCAATACGCCGATCTCACCGAATGACCAACAGTATCAGCTTTGGCACATGGGCCAGGTCGTCCACCCGAGCTTCCTCGGCGGCGCGCAGCCGGTTTCGTCCTCCGCCACGACCGCGCCCGGCGGCGCTCACACCTACGCCGGCAAGCAGCCCTACACGGCGGCACGCGCTCTGCGCCGCGATGAGATCCCGGGCATTCTGAAGGACTTCCAGACAGCCGCCTGCAACGCGATGGAGGCCGGATTTGACGGCGTCCAGCTCCACGCCTCCAATGGCTACCTGATCGACCAGTTCCTGCGCGACAGCGCCAACTTTCGCGACGACGAGTATGGCGGCTCGATTGCCAACCGGGTCCGCTTTCTGCGCGAGGTGGCGCAGGCCGTATCGGGCGCGGTGGGCGCCGACCGGGTCGGCGTCCGCCTGTCGCCCAACGGCGAGACACAGGGCGTGCGCGACAGTGATCCCCTGCCTTTGTTCATTGCTGCGGCAGAGGAGCTATCCTCCATCGGGATCGCGCATCTGGAACTGCGGGAGCCGCCGCTCGACGGCACCTTCGGCGTCGGCTATTTGCCGCCGCTGGCGCCCTTGATCCGCGCCGCCTTCAGGGGACCGGTGCTGCTGAACTCCGATTTCGATGCGGCGCGGGCCCAGGCGGACCTGGACGCCGGCATCGGCGATGCCGTGACTTTCGGCCGTTTCTTCATCTCCAACCCCGACTTCCCGCGTCGTCTCGCCGAGGGCCTGCCGCTGGTCCCGGACGATCGCGAAACCTGGTTCACGCAGGGTGCCGAAGGTTACCTCGACTATCCCATAGCGAACCTTCCCGCTCGGCTGCAGAGCGCCTGAAGCGCCATTAGCGAAAGCACAGGACCATGACTCAGACCCTTTCGGGCAAGGTCGCCCTCGTCACCGGCGGTTCACGGGGCATCGGCGCCGCCGTCGTTCATCGGCTGGCCAAAAACGGCGCCGACATCGTATTCAGCTACGGCTCCTCCAAGGAGCAGGCCGACCAGGTGGTTCGGGAAGTCGAGGCCTGCGGCCGGCGTGCCGTCGCCATCAAGGCCGACCAGGCTGTCGCCTCGGAGGTCGAAGCCCTGGTGAAGGCAGCGCACGGAGCCTTTAACCGCCTCGATATCCTGGTCAATTCAGCAGGCGTGTTCGTGACCGGCTTTGCCGGCGATCCCGCCGCCGACCTGGTGGCCTTCGACCGGCAGCTGGACATCAACGTCAAGGGCGTGGTGAGCACCGTCCGAGCGGCCATTCCGTTGCTGAGCGACGGCGGCCGCATCGTGTCCGTCAGCACAGCCGGCGCCAGCCATCGCGCAGCCTTTCCCGGGATCGCGGACTATCTCGCCTCGAAGGCGGCGGTTGCGGCCTACAGTTGTGGCTGGGCACGCGACCTGGGGCCACGCAGGATCACGGTGAAC
>NZ_JCACHA010000252.1:0-3162 GCF_059503625.1 Skermanella sp. | reverse complement strand
GCGGATGACGTTAATGGTTATTCGCAAATAAACGGAAACTGGGCGAAATGGTTACCACTCCGGATTGCCCATAGTTTGACATGCTCTCATTGCGCGCTGCTCAGACAGAGCGGCGCGCCCTCCTCACCATCACGCCGGATGGTCTCGGATACACGGGCATCTGAGATCCATCACTTAATATCTATAGACAAAATCCTGCCGTGTGAAGTGGCTCACATATTATTTATCAGAACTATAATAGCTTTTAAATGCAGGCGAAGAAGACATTTATTCAATAACGTCTTACGAGCCGCCTTGGATGAAGAAAACCAACAGTGCTGTTTCCCTGTTTTCTTTCCGAGAAACAACTTACCTGAAGCGGAGTATCATGGATACGAGCTATATCGCGCTATCGAGCACGGCCCAGGTCCTGTCGGCGCATGGAGTTGGTGATCTGCTGTCTTCCCTCGCCGACGTTGGGCTGACCCCGCTTGATCTCGACGCTTTCGACCAAGTGAGCGGGGGCATTGCGCCCGCAGTCGTCGCTGGCATCGCCGCCGCAACCGCCGTCACCTTCGCCGCCGGCGCTGTGTTTGGCGCCGCGGTCGCCGTCGTCGTCATGAGTAGTGGCGACGACGGCGGGGACAAGGGTCCCGTGATAGCGCCAGGCACATAACCGTTCGGTGCCGCAGATGGGCTAGTAAATGTTCTGGCTCGGACGCTTGACGCTCATGGTCCTGGCGATTTGGTCCTGGTCTATAGCCTTGGCTGAGAGTCTTCGGCCGGAGCCAGGCACGAGGAAGTACTGTGTTGACCGGCATCGGGTGCATGAGTGCCCGGCGCCGGTCGGCCGTTTCGCCGGATATCCCTATTGGGTTTTGTCAGCTTTCGGGACGAGTTGCGTAGCAGGCAGGCGTCTGACTACCAGAAGCTTGACCCCCGATGACCTGTGGCGCGACCGGCTGGCTGTTCTTGCCGAGCAGAATGCCTGGCTGGCGGTCTGGGGGCCGCGGCCGGGCGAGCCGGACTGCCGGTGCCCCCTGCCCTGCTGCCGGAAAGCCAGTCGCGGCGTGCAAATGCTTGGCTGCTCTGGCGTTCAACCGTGCGGGTCAGCACCGATGCTGACAGCGGGAAGGGAACAGTACGCAAGCCACGATCCCGACGCCGGAAAGACGTCGAACAATCCGGCCCTACCCGCCCAAAGGCGCGACGAAGCAAATCGCCCTCAGCCGAACTCGAACCCGGCGGCTGCCAGGAGTGAATGGCCATAGCCCCGAAAACTTGCCTGGCGGCACCCTGCCCCTCCCGCTGCTCGCAATCCAGCCGCCCTTGCCAAGCTGTTGCGGAAGTGATCGCGGCTGCGCAGTTCCGGCGGCTCGCGGGGCCCCTGCCCCTGTACCACAGCGGACAACGGCGGCAGCGACGTGCCACCGCCGTCCGTTCCTGGTAGCTTCCTAATAACCTCCGATAATGTAATTATTCGGAACTGACGGTCCGAGCACAGTACACTGTGCCGGAGGATCGCACCCGCTTTAAGCACACGATCGAACTGGCTGGCCGGGCACTTCAGGCGGTTGCTCAGGCTAAGGAAGCAGTGTAGTAGGAAAAACCCTAATGGAGGAAGTCGATGCTGACATGGTGCATCGGCGTATTTTCCATAGTGTCCGTTTATCCTGCTTCCCTGCGGCTTAGGCCTGTGTTCTGCTCAGTGCGGGTTGGATCAGGCTGGACGGACAGGCATGCGCGCGGAGGTTCGTGATACCGAGATCTACTTCGACGTCGAAGGGGCCGAGCTGGTACCGGATGGCGCCGCGATGCGCGAACGGCCCGTAGCCTTGGTCATTCACGGCGGTCCCGGCGCTGACCACTCGGGTTTCAAGCCGGCGCTCTCGCCGCTTGCCGAGCACATGCAAATCGTCTACTTCGACCACCGCGGTCACGGCCGTTCCGCACGCGGCGATCCTGCCACCTACACCCTGGATGAAAACGTCGAGGACATGGAGGCGTTGCACCAGCATCTCGGACTCGGGCGGATCGTCAGTATCGGCATGTCCTATGGTGGCAAGGTCGCGATGGCTCACGCGGCCGGATCGTCTCGTAGGAAACCTCGATGCCGCGTTCGGCCAGCATCAGTTCGACGTCCCGGAAGCTCAGGCAGAACGTGTGGTACAGCCAGACGGCATGGCTGATGATTTCGGCCGGGAAGCGGTGACGGTGGTGTGGATCAGGAGCGTGTTTTATCCCGCCACCATGCCCTACCCAAACGCCTCTCGCCACCCCAGCAAGTTAATGTGACGGTGCCTTGCGCTGGGTATAGGAGGACAGGTTGCGGACCTGCATGTCCTCGATCATGCGATGGTGAAGAGGGCTCATGGTCGGGCTCCGTGATGGTGGAAACGCCGGGATCGGCGCCCGCCATCGTGCCGCACCTTCAATCTCGACGGACCGCCCTCTAAAGCGCCCAATTCTGGTCCCGGCGCCACCAACCGAGACCAGCCGTCCCGCAACTTTCACCAGCAGATGTGGACTGAAACTGCCGCGTAGCGGCTTCGTTCAATGCAGATTTCTGGACGAACCATCGCCGTAAGCTATTGTTGCTCTCGCCCACCAGCGTGAAACGCCATCAGGTTGCCGTCAGAGTCCCAAAGAGCAACGGACATTTCCGTCATAGGCTCCAAAATCTGATAAAACTGCCATGCACGATCAGCGTCGGAGTTCTCGAACAGCAGCGTGCCTTTTGACCGGCTGGGACTGCTGCCAAGCTGACACATGACATAGTATTTTTCGCCCGGAACGCGTCGCTTCCTGCTCAGGATTTCCACTCTTCATGCCCTCCGTGTCACAGAATAACATCTGACTTGAACATCTGGTAAGACATCATCGGCGTGTAGCCCATATTCATCATGCCCGTGCATATCGATTTAAAACAACAAGATAATTTTCTATTCGAATGTGATCGATCATATACTTGCACTTGGGAGCGAACTGAGTGGAGCGAGTACGTGGAGACCTTTGTGCTAGGCGCGGTCATAGGAGCCTTTGTCGGCTACGCTATTCGTTCGTTAATCTCCCGCAGACGTCATCGGCGCTTTCAGGAACAACACGGCTCAAACCGACGCTTCTGAGTCGAGATTGCTGCACCATAATGCGTCTCAAGCCTCTTCTATGGATTGGTGGGGTTGT
>NZ_JCACHA010000251.1:0-3163 GCF_059503625.1 Skermanella sp. | reverse complement strand
CGTCGAGGCTGACCGTCTGGCCCGACTTCAACGTACCGTCCGGCAGACCCCGGCTCGACATCCGGGACGGCGGCGCCAGCACGATGGTCCAGACCTTTCCCTGCGCTTCGAGCTGTGCCGAAGCGTGCGGGTTGCTGAACGAGACGGACTGTACGGTTCCCTCCAGCGTCGTCAGGGTCGTGCTGTCGTAGCTGCCCCAGCCATGGTGCGCCAGCGCCGGAACGGCGGCGAAGGCGAGAGATACCAGGATGAGTGCGGCGCCTGTGGCGGCTTTTGCCTGGTGTGGGGACATCGCGGCCTCCCTTTTCGGCGGTTGCTGATGAAGCGCCTATATGGGGCCGCATCCGGTTTAAACGATACCGTCGCTGCGCAACTTCGAGATGGTTTCGGGATCGAGGCCGAGCCATTCCTTCAGCACCTCGTCGGTGTGCTGGCCCAAGGTCGGCGGAGCAAAGCGGTAATCGACCGGCGTTTCGGAAAACTTCATCGGACTGCCGATCAGGTGGATCGGATCAGGGGTCAGCGGATGCGGCATCTCGATCTCCATGCCGCGTGCCTTGACCTGGGGATCTTCGAAGACCTGATCGACCCGGTTGATCGGACTGCACGGCACGCCCAGCGTCGCAAGGCCCGTCAGCCAATGGTCGCGAGGCTGCTGCGAGATGATTTCCCGAAGCATCGGGATCAGTTCCAGCCGGTTGTTCACCCGCGCCTCGTTGGTCGTGAACCGGGGATCGGTCGCCAACTCCGGCCGGCCGGCGAACTCGCAGAAACGGGCATACTGCCCGTCATTGCCGACGCCCAGGATCACATAGCCGTCCGCCGCCGGAAAAGCCTCGTACGGCACGATGGTCGGATGGGCATTGCCCATGCGCGGAACCTGCTGTCCGCTGGTCAGGAAGTATTGGCCGGCATAGGACAGCCATGCCACCTGGGTATCCAGCAGGGCCATGTCGATATGCTGGCCCTTGCCGGTCTGATCGCGGTGCCGGAGTGCGGCCAGAATTGCCACCAGCCCGTACATCCCCGTCATCAGGTCGGCGATGCCGACGCCCAGCTTCTGCGGGTCGCCGTCCGGCTCGCCCGTGATGCTCATGATCCCGCCCATGGCCTGCACCAGGAAATCGTATCCGGCGCGGGGCGCATAGGGACCCGTCTGCCCGAACCCGGTGACCGAGCAATAGACCAGCCCCGGAAACTCGTCCTTCAACTGCTCGTAGGCCAGATTGTAGCGCTTGAGCGTCCCGACCTTGTAGTTCTCCAGCACGATGTCGCTCCGCGCCACCATCCGCCGCGCCAGCGCCTGACCCTCCGGCTTGGTGAAGTCCAGCGTGATCGACCGCTTGTTGCGGTTGGCGGACAGATAATAGGCGCTCTCCGTCGTGTTCTCGCCCTCGGCATTCCGGATATAGGGCGGACCCCATTTCCGCGTGTCGTCGCCCTGACCGGGCCGTTCGACCTTGACGACATCCGCGCCGAGATCCCCCAGGATCTGGGTGGCGCTGGGGCCGGCCAGCACCCGCGTCATGTCGAACACCTTCAGGCCGGCGAGCGGTCCGGTGGCGGCGGGGCGGTCGGCGGGCGTTGTCATGGCGGCGGTGCTTCCGGCTGAGGGAGGAACTTTGGTTCGGGACCAGCCGGTTATAGGGATTGCTCCGGCACATTGACAAGCCGCGCCCGCTCGGCGGCTTCCCGGTAGTCGCGCGCCTCGGCACAGACCCAATGGTAGAAAGCCGCTACCTTGGGCCGCTCGAAGTAGCGGGGTGGCGCCACGAAGTAATAGGCAAGCTCGCTCGGCAGGCTGATGTCGAACGGCGATACCAGTCTGCCGGCATCCAGATCGTCCGCCGCCAGCACCCGGCGCGCCAGCGCCACCCCTTGCCCCGCCATCGCCGCCTGAAGCACCAGCGCCGAATCGGTGAACCGCGTACCCCGCGCCGCGTCCACTCCCTGCGCGCCGACCGCCTGGAGCCACATGGTCCAGCCGTACAGGAAATCGTCGTGGAGCAGGGTGAACCCGCTCAGATCGTCCGGCTTCAGCAGGGGCTTCGATCCCTCCAGCAGGCTGGGGGCGCAGACGGGGAAGATGTCTTCGGTCAGAAGCCGGTCGGCCCGCACGCCCTCCCATCCGCCGCGTCCGAAGCGGATCGCCGCATCGACGTCCTGCTGTGCGAAATCGACCATCTGCGCCGTCGTGGAGATCAGCACGTCGATTTCCGGATGCCGCTCCTGAAAGCGGGGCAGGCGCGGCACCAGCCACTTGGCGGCGAAGGAGGCCAGCGTGCTGATCGTCAGCGCGCCGCCGCTGTCGGCGGTCTTCAGCCGCGCGGTGGCATCCGCGATCTGGTCCAGCGCCTCCCGCAGCGGCGGCAGATACGACTGGCCGGCCTCCGTCAGCATCAGGGCGCGGTTGAGGCGGCGGAACAGCGGAATGCCGAGGACGTCTTCCAGACCCTTGATCTGGTGGCTGATCGCTGCCTGGGTGACGTTCAGTTCCTCGGCGGCGCGGGTGAAACTGAGGTGCCGCGCGGCGGCCTCGAAAGCTCGGATGGCGTTCAGTGGCGGCAGTCGGCGGCCCATCGGCTCAGCCCTTCATCAGATTAGCTTTTCTAATCGATTCTATGAGAAAGCGTCGTTTGTGCGCAAGAACCGGGTCGCGCAAATATTGGCTCAACACGAAGATGCTTCACGACGCTACCGGCCGGGACCGGAACCGCTTCGGTCCCGCTTTCGCATAAGGAGAGCTTCAGATGACTGTTGGCATTCAGAAGTCCTGCGCACCGTCCGGTCTTCGCACTGCAGCCCGTCCCGCTCCGTACAACGACATCAGCCTCAAGGGTCTTGCGACCCTGATCATACGGGTATCCGACACCCTGCTCGACTGGCAGGAACGTGCCCGTCAGCGTCACCGTCTCGGCGAGATGGACGATCACCTGTTACGCGATATAGGTCTGTCCCGCGCCGACCTCGAGCATGAAACCGCCAAGCCGTTCTGGCGCGATTGACATCGGTCCGGTCGACGCAGGTATTCTATTAAAGCTGCGAGTCTACACGTGGGAGCCGGGCCGGTCGGACCCGGTTCTCTCGCCCATCAGATCGTCGGTGACAGAGGCGATCTCGTCGAGGGCGCTGGTCAGGCGCGGCAGATAGCGCCGCCCGTCTT
>NZ_JCACHA010000250.1:0-3165 GCF_059503625.1 Skermanella sp. | reverse complement strand
CCGGTTGCTCAGCCGACCCAAGGCCATACTGCCGCACCTCAAACAACACCACGCCCACGTGCATCGAGTCAGAGCCAGCGACTTTTGTCAACGGGCTGGTAAGCACGCCAATGTTGCCGCCGGAGCCCTCGAGCATGCTGACATTACCGCGAAGCGTATGAACCTTGATCGGCGCATTCGCGGCCGCAGCCCGCATATTGTCAACGACGTTGCGCGCTTGGGCAAAGACCTCGCTTGGCGTCAGCCAAGCGCCGGAGGCTGCAAAGGTTGCCGAGCCGAGGCAGCACAGGCAGAAGCCACGACGCGAGAGTTGGGGTTGGTGTGCATAGGCCATAGGATCTTCCTCGACCTTTTTAACAGGGGAGGGATGGACGTGACGATCGATGAGATATGAGCGATGTCCGAGGGGGAACTTTGCAGACCAACTTGAAAGATTTGCTTTATTCTTTGATGAACGCGAGTAGATCCTGATTGATCCGATCTTTGTGGGTTGTAGCAATTCCGTGCGAATAGACTTCGTAGATCTTGCGTGTTGCATTCGGAATGATCGTCGCTGACCGCAAGGCCGAGTTGGCAATCGCCACGATGTGGTTGTCATCGCCGTGGATAATGAGCGTTGGAACGTTGAACTTATTCAGATCCTCGGTGAGGTGTACGAACTGCTCGCGTATGCTCTTCGACACCTTGGCGCCCGGTCGGTTGTAGCCGTAGAACGGCAGCCTGAGATCCTTCCAGAGCTGGGTTCGACGGCGAGCACGGCCGCGCCAAGCTTGCTCCGAGAGTTCTCAAAAACCGGTGGCAGCCGTGGGGGCTGACAGGCGCGACAAATTGACTCAGGGGGATTCCCCTTCGCCGCGGATTGTGAGTCGATGGCGGCATGCCAATCCGTACGGAGTTGCCCAACCTGGAAGACCTTTGCGCCGCGGAGCTGCGGTCTGTGGTCGTCAGCCTGCTGGCGACCGTGGCGCAGCTTGAGGCCAAGGTGGCGGCGCTGACCGAAGAAATCGCCCGGCTGAAAAGGTTGAAGGGCCGACCGAACCTGAAGCCGAGTGGAATGGAGAAGGGCACCGATACCCCACCGGCACCGTCCGGTGGGACTGGTCGCCCGAAGCGGCGGGATCCGCGGCCGCCCAAGAGCGCGCGGCTGATCGTCGATGAGGAGCGCGTGTTGCCGCTGTTGCCGCAGCCGGGCTGGCGGTTCAAGGGCTTCAAATTCTACACGGTCCAGGACCTGGTCGTTGAGATGCGGGTCGTGCGCTACTGGCGGCCGTGCTACCGGACGCCGGAGGGCAAGCTGGTCATCGCGCCGCTGCCGCCCGAGGTCACCGGTCACTTCGGGGTCAACTTGGTGCGTTATCTGCTGAGCCAGCACTACCAGTGCCGGGTCACGATGCCGCTGCTGCGCCAGCAGTTACAGGATTTCGGCATCCTGATCTCGGCCGGACAGATTTCCAATCTGCTGACCAAGGGCCATGATGCGTTCCACACTGAGAAAGCGGCGGTCAAGCAGGCTGGGCTGGAAACCGCTCGCTGGATCAGTGTTGACGACACTGGAGCCCGGCACCTGGGCATCAACGGCGTGACCACCCAGATCGGCGACGATCGCTTCACCAGCTTCGACACCGTCGCAGCCAAGAGCCGGCTGATGTTCCTGATGACCTTGCGCGGTGAGTTCCAGGACTACGTGATCAATGCCGCCACCCTGATTTACCTGCATGAGCAGGACACTCCAGCATTCCTGATCGAGCGGCTGCTGGCTCACGACGGTCGGGTCTTTGCCGACGAGGACGCCTGGACCGATCACCTGATCGCGATCGGGATCACCGGCGCCAGGGCGGTGCGGCTGGCCAGCGAGGCCGCGGTTGCCGGCAGCCTCGAGCACCACGGCCTGCTCCAGGACGCCGTCATCGTCAGTGATGGGGCCGGCCAGTTCGACGTGTTCCGCCACGGCCTGTGCTGGATCCATGCCGAGCGTCTGATCCACCGCCTGGTGCCGGTGACCGAGGCGCAGCGCGCCGCTGTCGCCCTGGTGCGCCATCTGATCTGGTGGCTCTACCGTGACCTCAAGCTCTATCGCACCGATCCTTCAGCCCAGGCCAAGGCCGCTCTGAAGGCTCGGTTCGACCGCCTGTTCGGCCGCACCACCGGCTTTGCCGACCTCGATGCCGCACTTGCCCGATACAAGCTGCGCAAAGCCGAACTGCTGGTCGCCCTCGAGCGCCCTGAGGTGCCGCTCAACACCAACAGCTCGGAGCGGGATGTCCGGGATCCGGTGACCATCCGCAAGATCAGCGGCGGCACCCGCAGTGACGACGGCCGACGATGCCGCGACACCTTCCTGTCACTGAAGAAGACCTGCCAGAAGAACGCCATCTCGTTCTGGGCCTACCTCGGCGATCGCCTCGGCATCACGGCACACGGAATTGCTCACCTACCGGACCTCATCCGACAGTGCGTCGCCCCAAAGCCGGGGTGATCGCCTCCGCTTTTTGATAATTCTCCTTGCTCCACACCCTACAAATCGATGGCTTCACAAAATTCCTGGAATTACACGTTCAGCTATCGCTCGTGCCATATTCACTCTCAGGGATCCCCTCATTTTTTGCCTTGGTATTCCAACATGTTAGCGGACACCCGACAATGAGGTTGTAGAAATTGACTTTTCTGCCATCCTTTAAATTCTGTGGTTTTACGAGGGCGAAGGTAACTCAAGCACAAGTCTGCCTTATTCCAAAGCGTTCGCCAAGTATAGCAAAGTAAAAAATGAGGGGATCCCTGAGATATTCATTGGATCTTGGTGATCAAACAAGAGTCCAAAATTTCATGCACACTCATCATCATACTCCGTTTGGTCTTGAGGAGAACATGGGATTGATGACGCGTTTCTAAGTTTATGTGGATGATGTCGACCTACTTACATTCTCAACTGTTTCAAGTAGTGTGATCTTACCCTTACCATGATATAGTGTAAATTTACAATGACATATCTTGCGCCACGATTGAATGACAATTTTCGCCATTTTTTCCATTTTCCCATAGTGGCTATTCCTTCAGGCGGATTATGTCAGGGGAAGCATCGCCGAGCTAACTGCTTGTATGAGGATTTTGGTGTCAAGCCGGTAATCGCCTTATGCCCTTTCAGGTCGGATACAGTCTATGGCCGGT
>NZ_JCACHA010000249.1:0-3165 GCF_059503625.1 Skermanella sp. | reverse complement strand
GTGTTGCCCGTCTTGAACGGATCGGACCCGGCCATGCCGGCGGCGGCATAGGCCGCCAGCGCCACCGGCGGCGTAATGTCGGCCAGCACGCCGTAATAGAAGACGAAGAAGTGCGCCACGATCGGCGCCACTCCCAGCAGGCCCAGCGTCGGAGCCGCGATCGTCGCCATGATGATGTAGTTGGCGGTGGTCGGGATGCCGCAGCCCATCAGGATGCAGACGATGCCGGTCATGATCAGCGTGAACAGCAGCGTCAGCGTCTGAGGCGCCGTCCAGCCCGCCGGCAGGAAGGCCCCGACCCACGTCGCCATGTCGGCGGCGGTCGATGTCACGATAAACGAGATCTTGAAGCCGACGCCCGTCAGCGTCACCACGCCGACGACGATTCCGACGGTGGCCGCCGCAGCACCCACAGCCAGCGCGTATTTGGCGCCGTCGCGCAGGTCGCCGACGATCTGGCCGATGCTCATCCTGTTGCCGGGATTGAACAGCCCGACCAGGATGCAGAGCGTGATGCCCCAGAACGCCGCCATATAAGGCGTGTAGCCGGCCAGCAGGATGCCGATCAGGACGACCAGCGGAATGACGGTCGGCCAGTCGCGCTTGAACGCGGCTTTCAGGTCCGGCATCTCGTCGGGGCGCAATCCGCGCAATCCAGTCCGCTTCGCCTCGAAATGGACCTGCATCAGCACGCCGAAGAAGTGCATGAAGGCGGGCACGATGGCGGCCAGGATGATCGTCGTGTATGGCAGCCCCAGGAACTCGATCATCAGGAAGGCGGCGGCCCCCATGATCGGCGGCGTGATCTGGCCGCCGGTCGAAGCCGTCGCCTCCACCGCCGCCGCGAAGTGCGGCTTGTAGCCGAGCCGGATCATCGCCGGAATGGTCAGCGATCCGACCGTCACCGTATTGGCGACGGAAGACCCTGAGATCATGCCGAACAGCGCGGATCCGAAGATCGACACCTTGGCCGGCCCGCCGGCGAAGCGTCCCGCCACCCAGGCGGCGCAGTCCAGGAAAAGCTGTCCCAGCCCGATCCGCGTCGCGAAGACGCCGAACAGCACGAAGTGGAAGACATAAGTCGCAACGACGCCCAGGGCGATGCCATAAATCCCCTGCGTGGTCAGGTACAAATGATCGACAAGCTGCGGAAAGCTGGCGCCGGGATGGATCAGGATGCCCGGCATCGACGGCCCCCAGATCGCATAGCCCATGAAGATCAGGGCGATCACCGGCAACGGCCATCCCACGGAACGCCGGGTCGCTTCCAGCAGCACGAAGATCAGGATGCCGCCAAGCACGACATCCGTCGGGGTCGGATTGCCGACGCGGAACGCCAGATCGTCCAGCGGGATCAGCGGTACGTGCAGCACCGACACCACGGCGCCGATCGCCAGCGCCCAGTCCAGCAGCGAGATGCCGAGCGGGCGCAGCAGGCTGCCTTGCGCCGGTTGGTCATAGCCGCGCTTGCTGAAGGGAAATACCAGGAAGACGAGGCCCAGCACGAAGGACAGATGGATGCCGCGATGGACCATCTCCGACAGCAGGCCGAAGCCGGCGGTGTAGTAATGGAACAGCGACAGCACGACCAGCAAGCCGCCGACGATCCACCCTGCGGCGGGAGCCAGCGGGCGGAACCGGATCTCGGAGTCGAACTTCTCCTCGAGTTCCTTGGCCTTCTCGGGGTCGAGTTCCAGGGTGGATTTCGGCAGAGTCGGTTCTGCGCGCGATGGGTCGGTCATCGGCATTCCAGGTTCATGTCTATTTTAATGGCAAGTGCCCTCCCCTCCCGGCTCGACGGGAGGAGAGGGATCAGCAATTTGGTCGGACCTGACGTGCTTACTGAAGCACGCCCTTCTCGCGGTAGAACTTCTCCGCGCCGGGATGCAGCGGGATGCCGATGCCCTTGGTCGCGTTCTGCAAGGTGATCAGCTTGCCCTTGGCATGGCCGGTGTCCAGGACACTGCGGGAGTTATCGCTCCAGAGCGCCTTAACGATGTTGTAGACAAGCTCGTCCGACTGCTTGGCGCTGGTCACCCACTGGGCGTTGACCGAGATCGTCTGCGTTTCCGGCACGTCCTTGTAGGTCCCGGCCGGGACGGTGTCCTTGGAGAAGAACTGGTAATCGGCCAGCATCTTCTCGGCTTCCGGACCGCCGATCGGAACCAGCGTGATGCCGCTGGAGGTCGCCAGCTCGGAAATAGCGCCGGTCGGATAGCCGCCGACGAAGAAATAGGCGTCCAGCGCACCGTCGCGCAGGCGGTCGCCCGCCGGACCCGGCTTCAGGTACTCGGCCTTGACGTCCTTCTCGGTCAAGCCATAGGCGGACAGCACGATCCGCGCATCGACCAGCGTGCCCGATCCCGGCTCGTCCAGCGACACCCGCTTGCCCTTGAGGTCGGCGACCGACTTGATGCCGGAATTCTTCGTTGCGACCAGATGGATCGTTTCGGGATAGAGCGTTGCGATGGCGCGCAGGTTCTCGATCTTGCCCTTGCCCTCGAACAGGCCGGTGCCGGTATAGGCCCAATAGGCCACATCCGATTGCGAGAAGCCCGACTCGAGCGAGCCGCCGTTGACGGCGCTGATGTTCGCGACCGAGCCGTTGGACGACACGGCGGTCGCCACCAGCCCAGGCACTCCGCCGCCGGTGGCGGAGATCGTGTTGGCGATCAGGCCGCCCACGGGATAGTAGGTCCCGGCCGTCCCGCCCGTGCCGATCCGGAAGAAAGCCGGCGCCTGCGCCAATGCGACCCCGGCGCTCAGTACGAGCGCCCCGAGCACGGCCCCAACCGCCATTCGGCGTTTATTGATCATGAAGCTCACGGCAGTCCCCTGTAATTCCGATATGATAATCGGATCATGGCTGTTGCCGCTGCAATTGTCACGATATCGGATTGTACCGGTGACAAACCGGTTGCCGGTCACCAACCGGACTTCTCCGTCGCCCCCTCGGGAAGGTGGGGGAACGGGCGCCTATAGACTTACCGATTTGACGCGACGATCAAGTCCCCAGGCGCTCCTACACCACGCCTGGGGACTTGATCCCTGTCATCGCTGACATTACAAGCCCGGACTTGAACCCAGTGGCGCCAATGTAGGCGTTCCAGGCGTAGGTCGGTCTAAAGCGAAGCGGCAGCCGACATAGACGCGCCTGCTTGTCGG
>NZ_JCACHA010000248.1:0-3166 GCF_059503625.1 Skermanella sp. | reverse complement strand
CAAAAAAGAAACTATTTACCAACACAACAATCATCCGAAAAAAAAATTAATTGTTATCAATGGACCGGCTCGACGACATGCTGGCCTTCCTGCGCGTGGTCGACACCCGCAGCTTCACCGCCGCCGCCGACAAGCTCGGCGTCTCCAAATCGGCCGTCAGCCGGCGCATGACCGACCTGGAGAACCGTCTCGGCGCCCGTTTGCTCAACCGGACGACCCGAAGCCTCAGCGTCACCGAGGTTGGACAGGCCTTCTACGAGCGCTGCGCCCGCATCGTCGCCGACGTGGAGGAAGCGGAGCGCGCCGTCGCCGACCTCCACGCCGAGCCGCGCGGAACGCTGAAGATCAACGCGCCGATGTCGTTCGGCATGATCCACCTCGCCCCCGCCATCGCCGAGTTCCTGCGCCGCCACCCCGGCCTGGAGATCGACATGGACCTGAACGACCGCTACGTCGACCTGATCGAGGACGGTTACGACGTCGCGGTCCGGATCGGGCGCCTGCGCGACAGCAGCCTCGTCGCCCGCCGTCTGGCGGTCAACCGCAACGTCGTCGTCGGAACGCCGGCCTATTTCAGGAAATACGGCCGCCCGGCGCACCCGGACGACCTCGCCCGCCACAACTGCCTGCTCTACACCAACGCCGCGCCGCCGGACCAATGGCACTTCACGGTCGCCGGCAAGCCCTGCGCGGTCAGGGTTTCCGGCACGCTCCGGGTCAACAACGGCGACGTCCTGCGCGAAGCCGCCCTTGCCGGCCAGGGCCTCGCGATGTTGCCGACGTTCCTGCTCGGCGAGCAGATCGCGCGCGGCCAGCTCGACATGGCGCTGACGGAGTTCGCCACCGACGACAGCGGCGCCGTCCATGCCGTCTACCCGCACAGCCGCCACCTGTCGCCCAAGGTCCGGGTCTTCGTCGACTTTCTGGCCGGAAGGTTCGGTCCGGTACCGTACTGGGACGCATCCCTGCACGTGCTGTCAGGCGGATAAGTTGCGCTATTGGATGGAACTACAAGCATAGTTCCGCTGTTGTCCCTTCCTAAGCATTTCGATGCTTGTCAAGAATCAAAATTGCGAAGGATGAGGATATGAACAGGTTGATGCTCGGCGCAGCCGCCATCGCGCTCGGTGTGGGGACAATGGGTACCGTCCAGGCCCAGACCGCCACCACCGGTCAGCAGAACCTCCAGCCCGCCTCCTGCACCCAGCTCGACGTCGGCGAGGTCGCCAACCGCGTCGATAAACTCCAGACCGGCACGCAGAAGGAACAGCTCGAGCAGATCGTCCAGCGCGCCCGTGAAGCCTCCACCGGCGGCAACGTGATGCAGTGCCGCCAGCTCCTGGTCGAGGCGGAAGCCAAGCTCCCCGGCGGCGCCCAGGTCACCAAGGAAACGCCCACCCCCGCCTTCCTCGGCGGCCCGGACAACCAGAACAGCAGCACCGCGCGCAGCGCCAACCCGGAACAGGCGCCGATCCAGGCCGACAACCTCGTGGCCGCCCTGCGCAACAACCCGCAGTTCAGCACGCTGGCGAAGCTGATCGAAACAGCCGGCCTCGCCGACACCCTCAGCCGCTCCGGCCAGCACACCCTGTTCGCGCCGACCAACGCCGCGTTCGAGAAGCTGCCGCAGGCGACGCTCGACCAGCTCGGCCAGGAGCAGCATCGCGACCAGCTCCGCGCGATCCTCGCGCAGCACGTGGTCGAGGGCCACAGCTACGCCTCGACCCAGTTCCCGTCCGACATCAAGGCGATGGGCGGCGACCCGATCGACGTGTCGCTGACCAACGGCCGCCCGCGCCTCAGCATCGGTGAGCCGCAGCCCCAGGCGACGCCGCAGTCCCGCACCGCCACCGCGACCGATGCCGCTCCGGCCCCCGCCCCGACGCCATCAGCCGCCAACCAGGACCTGACCGACGCGCTCAGCGCCCTGGAGAACGCCAACCAGGCGCTCACCGGCGAGTCCCAGGACAACCAGCCGGCCCGTGACCAGCTTGCCCGCGCCCGTCAGGCGATCGACCGCGGCCAGCTCCAGACGACCGACCGCCAGCCGCTCCAGCAGGCCAGCGGCGCCATCGACCGCGCGACCCAGGCGCTTCAGAACAACGACCGCGCCGCCGCCCGCACCGCCGTCAGCGAGGCCCTGCCTCCGCTGCGTCAGGCCGAATCGGCAACTCCGTCCAGCGCCAACCAGACCAATACGCAGACCGCCGGCACCACCACGGGCAACCCCCAGCGCTCGGCCGACGCTTCTCCCGCAGCGATCACCGTCGGCGACATCCGCACCGGCAATGGCTTCGTCCATGGCATCGACACCGTGCTGATCCCGGAGGGCGTCCAGGAAGCCCTGGTCCGCTAACGCCCCGGCGAACGTCAACCCTCCCAAGGCCGGCGCAGCGATGCGCCGGCCTTTTTTCATGCGCCCCGCCGCCGTCCCTCTTGACGTCATTTAGTGGACATTGTAAGTGAATGAACGTTCACTCTCATCATTCGGGACGGCATTCAGGGCATGGGACAGGGCGGCAAGGACGACGCTCCGGCATCGACGGACGCACGCGAGGCGCAGCAGCAGCGGATTCTCGCCGCCGCGATGGCATGCTTCGCGCGCTCCGGTTTCCACAAGGCGAGCATGCAGGACATCTGCGCCGAAGCCGGCATGAGTGCCGGCAACCTCTACCGCTATTTCCGCAGCAAGGAAGCCATCATCGCCGCGATAGCGGAGACCGAGCGCGTCCGCAACGCCGCCCTGTTCGACCGGCTCCAGCGCGCCGACGACCCCGTGCGCGGGCTGATCGAGCTGGCCCGCTGCTACCTGCGCGACATGCAGGGCCGCGACGCGCCGATGCTCTGCACCGAGATCATCGCCGAAGCCCTGCGCAATCCGGAAATCCGGACCATGTTCGAACGCAACATAAACGAGGCCCACGCCGCCTGCGCCCACGCGCTGCGCCAGGGCATCGCCCAGGGCCACGTCGATCCCGACCTCGACGTCGATGTCGCCGTCCGCATGCTGATGGCGCTCGGCGACGGCATCGTCGCCCACCGCGTGATCGCCGATTTCATGACCGACGACAGGACCGAAGCCGTCCTTGAAGTCATGCTCGAACGCTTCCTGCGTCCCCACGCCGCATCCACTGTCGTACTCGCCGATACACTATCTTCCCAGCCG
>NZ_JCACHA010000247.1:0-3168 GCF_059503625.1 Skermanella sp. | reverse complement strand
AGAAGGTCTGGAGTACACCTTCAAGCTGCGTAAAGGTGTAAAGTTCCACACGTCGAAGACCTTCAAGCCAACCCGCGATTTCAACGCTCAGGACATCGTCTTCACTTTCGAGCGCCAGTGGAAGAGCGACAACCCGTATCACACCGTCTCCGGCGGCGCGTACGAGTACTTCAACAGCATGGACATGCCCAAGCTGCTGAAGAGCATCGAGGCGGTCGACGACTATACCGTCAAGATCACCCTGAACGAGCCGGAAGCGCCCTTCCTTGCCAACCTCGCGATGGACTTCATGTCGGTCCAGTCGGCCGAATACGCCGACCAGATGGCGAAGGCCGGCACGCAGACCAAGGTCGACCAGGAGCCGATCGGGACGGGGCCGTTCCAGTTCGTCGGCTACCAGAAGGACGCCGTCATCCGCTACCGGGCCAACGAGGCCTATTGGGGCGGCAAGGCGCCGATCGACACCCTCGTCTTCTCGATCACGCCGGACGCTTCGGTCCGCTACGCCAAGCTGAAGGCGGGCGAGTGCCACGTGATGGCCTACCCGAATCCGGCCGATCTGGCGGCCATGAAGACCGACCCGACGATCAACCTGATGTCGCAGGAAGGTCTGAACGTCGGCTACCTCGCCTTCAACACCGAGAAGGCTCCCTTCACCGACGTCAAGGTCCGTCAGGCCCTGAGCATGGCGGTCAACCGGGACGCCATTATCGAGGCGGTCTACCAAGGCGCCGGCAAGAAGGCCAAGAACCCGATCCCGCCGACGATCTGGTCGTATAACGACAAGGTCGAGGACACCAAGTACGATCCGGAAGCGGCCCGCAAGCTGCTGGCGGATGCAGGTTTCCCGAACGGATTCGAGACCGATCTTTGGGCGATGCCGGTCCAGCGTCCCTACAACCCCAACGCCCGCCGCATGGCCGAGATGGTCCAGGCCGACTGGGCCAAGATCGGCGTCAAGACCAAGATCGTCAGCTACGAGTGGGGCGAGTACCTGCGCCGCACCAAGGACGGCGAGCACCAGACCATGCTGATGGGCTGGACGGGCGACAACGGCGATCCGGATAACTTCCTGTACGTCCTGCTCGGCTGCGAAGCCGTCGGCAGCGCCAACCGCGCCCGCTTCTGCCACCAGCCGTTCAACGACCTGCTGATCAAGGCGAAGCGGACACCCGACGTGGCCCAGCGCACCAAGTTCTACGAGGAGGCGCAGGTCGTCTTCAAGGAACAGGCGCCCTGGCTGACGGTGGCGCACTCCGTCGTTTACGAGCCGATCCGGAAAGAGGTCAAGAACTACAAGATCGATCCGTTCGGCGGCCATATCTTCTACGGCGTGGACATCAACTAGGCGGAAACTCGGTCAGGGGAGGGCGCGTGCTGAAATGGCGCGTGGCCCCCTCACCAAACCTCCCCCGCCAAAACTCCACCCTGCCAGCCAAACGCCTCAGCCTTACCCCCGGCTTTTCCGTAACCTAAAAGCTGACCATGTTCCGTTTTTTCCTGACCCGGTTCAGCCTGATCATTCCGACATTCATCGGCGTGACACTGCTGACCTTCGCGCTGATCCGGCTGGTCCCCGGCGACCCGGTCGAACTGATGGCCGGCGAGCGCGGCATTTCGCCGGAACGCCATGCCGAACTGCGGGCAGCCATGGGGCTGGATAAGCCCCTGCTGGTCCAGTACGGCGACTACATCCTCAACGTGGTCCAAGGGGATCTCGGCAACTCCGTCGTGACCAGAACCCCTGTGCTGGACGAATTCCTGACGCTGTTCCCGGCGACCATCGAACTGTCGGTCTGCGCTATTCTGTTCGCGATGATCGTGGGTTTGCCGCTCGGCATCCTGGCTGCCGTCAAGCGCGGCTCGATCTTCGACCACAGCCTGATGGGCATCAGCCTGACTGGCTATTCGATGCCGATCTTCTGGTGGGCGCTGCTGCTGATCCTGCTGTTCTCGGTCAATCTGGGATGGACGCCGGTCTCGGGCCGAATCTCCGTCATGTACTGGGTGGAACCTGTCACCAACTTCATGCTGATCGACGCCCTGCTGTCGGACGAGGAGGGGGCCTTGAGTTCGGCGCTGTCGCATCTGGTGCTGCCCGCCGTGGTGCTGGGCACCGTTCCGCTCGCCGTGATCGCGCGGATGACGCGCTCGTCGATGCTCGAAGTGCTGGGCGAGGACTATATCCGCACGGCGCGAGCCAAGGGGCTGGCTCCCCTCCGCGTGGTGGCCCAGCACGCGCTGCGCAACGCGCTGATCCCCGTCGTGACCGTCATCGGGCTTCAGGTCGGCGTGCTGTTCGCCGGCGCCATCCTGACCGAGACCATCTTCGCGTGGCCCGGCATCGGCAAGTGGCTGATCGAATCCGTCGCCCGCCGCGACTATCCCGTGCTTCAGGGCGGCGTCCTGCTGGTCGCCGCCGTCATCATGATCGTCAACCTGCTGGTCGACCTGACCTATGGCGTTCTCAATCCGCGCATCCGCCATGGGGGGCACTGACCATGACCGTCGAATCCCAGATCGACGCCACGCCGCAGGGACCGCTCCCCACGGCCCGGCCGCCCTCCGCCTTCGGTGAGTTCTGGCACTACTTCGCCCAGAACAAAGGCGCCGTCGCCGGGCTGGTGGTCATCCTGATCGTCACCTTCGCAGCGGTCTTTGCCGACCTGATCGCTCCCTATTCGCCGAACGAGCAATTCCGCGACGCCATCCTCCAGCCGCCGTTCTGGGCGGAAGGCGGCTCGTTCCAGTACCTGATGGGCACCGACGACGTCGGCCGGGACATCCTGTCGCGCATCATCCACGGCGCCCGCCTGTCGCTGCTGATCGGCGCCATCGTCGTCACCCTGTCGCTGGCGGTCGGCGTCGTCCTGGGGCTGATCGCAGGCTTCGCGCGCGGCGTCACCGACGTCCTGATCATGCGCCTGTGCGACATCATGCTGGCACTGCCCTCGCTGCTGCTCGCCATCGTCATCGTCGCCGTGCTGGGGCCGAGCCTGACCAACGCGATGATCGCGATCTCGCTGGTCGTGCTGCCGCATTACACCCGCCTGACCCGCGCCGCCGTGATCACCGAACTGTCCAAGGACTACGTGGTGGCGAGCAAGGTCAGCGGGGCCGGCGTGCTGCGCCTGATGTTCATAACGGTGCTGCCCAACTGCACGGCGC
>NZ_JCACHA010000246.1:0-3171 GCF_059503625.1 Skermanella sp. | reverse complement strand
ACAGACCCAGGCCCAGGAGGCATGCGCCTGCGCGAAGCCTCCCTCAACCTGAGCTTCGCCGAGACCTTCAAGTTCCGCTTCCCCGACGCCTACGAACGCCTGCTGATGGACGTGGTGCGCGGCAATCCCACCCTGTTCATGCGCCGCGACGAAGTCGAGGCGGCATGGCGCTGGACCGAAAGCATACTGGACGCCTGGGAAGCGCGCGGCGACACCGTCAAGCCCTATATCGCCGGCACCTGGGGACCTTCCCAATCCGTCGCCATGATCGAGCGCGACGGCCGCACCTGGCATGACGACGCCATGTCCAACGGCTAAGCCGAAGGAGACAATCGTGGACCTGAACCAGACCGTCGCGCGCGTCACCGATCGCCTGATCGAGCGTAGCGCCGCCACGCGAACCGCCTATCTCGACCGCATCCGCGCCGCCGGCCAGAAAGGACCGACCCGCTCGCGCCTGTCGTGCAGCAATCTCGCCCACGGCTTCGCCGCCTGCGGTCCGTCCGATAAGCAGGACCTCGCGACCGACGTCAAGTCCAACATCGCCATCGTGTCGGCCTACAACGACATGCTGTCGGCCCACCAGCCGCTGGAAACCTTCCCCGCCATCATCAAGCAGGCGGTCCGCGAGGCCGGCGGCGTGGCGCAGTTCGCCGGCGGCGTCCCCGCCATGTGCGACGGCGTCACCCAGGGCAATGCCGGCATGGAGCTGTCGCTGTTCAGCCGCGACGTGATCGCGATGTCGACCGCCGTGGCGCTGTCCCACGACATGTTCGACGGCGCGCTGATGCTGGGCGTCTGCGACAAGATCATTCCGGGTCTGGTGATCGGCGCGCTCTCGTTCGGCCATCTGCCGACCATCATGGTGCCCGCCGGCCCGATGACTTCCGGCCTGCCCAACGCCGAGAAGTCCCGTATCCGCCAGCTCTACGCCGAGGGCAAGGTCGGCCGCGACGCCCTGCTGGACGCGGAGTCCAAGTCCTACCACGGCCCCGGCACCTGTACTTTCTACGGCACCGCGAACTCCAATCAGATGCTGATGGAGATCATGGGCCTGCACCTGCCCGGCGCCGCCTTCATCAACCCCAACACGCCGCTGCGCGATGCCCTCACCGCCGCCGCCAGCCGCCGCGTGCTGGAGATCACGGCGCAGGGCAACGAATACACCCCGGCGGGCGAGGTCGTGGACGAGCGTTCCATCGTCAACGGCGTCATCGGCCTGCTGGCGACGGGCGGTTCGACCAACCACACGATCCACCTGATCGCGATGGCGCACACCGCCGGAATCAAGCTGGCCTGGGCCGACTTCGCCGAGCTTTCCGCCGTCATCCCGCTGCTGGCGAAGGTCTACCCCAACGGCAACGCCGACGTGAACCACTTCCACGCCGCCGGCGGCATGGCCTTCGTGATCCGCGAGCTGCTGAACGCCGGCCTGATGCACGAGGACGTGCTGACGGTCGCGGGCGACGGCGGCATGCGCCGCTACGCCGAGGAACCGACGCTGGAAGGCGGCAAGGTGACATGGCGTCCCGGTACAGCGGAACCGCTCGACCCCAAGGTGCTGGGCACCGTCAAGGAGCCCTTCGCGCCCGACGGCGGCATCAAGATGCTGGACGGCAACTTCGGCCGCGCCGTCATCAAGACCTCCGCCGTGAAGCACGAGCACCGCTTCGTCGAGGCTCCCGCCCGCGTCTTCACCGATCAGTCCTCCCTCCAGGAAGCCTTCAAGCGCGGCGAACTCCACAAAGATTTCGTCGCCGTCGTGACCTTCCAGGGTCCCAAGGCCAACGGCATGCCGGAACTCCATAAGCTGACGCCTCCCTTGGGCGTGCTTCAGGACTTGGGCTTCCACGTGGCGCTGGTGACGGACGGCCGCATGTCCGGCGCTTCCGGCAAGGTCCCCGCCGCCATCCACGTGACGCCGGAAGCGGCGTCCGGCGGCGAGATCGCGAAGATCCGCGATGGAGATATCGTCAGGCTCGATGCTGAAAAAGGCACGCTGGAAGTGTTGGTAAGCGCGGAGGAGATGGCCGCGCGCGAGCCCTCAGCCCCCGATCTGACCGGCAACCGCTTCGGCACCGGCCGCGACCTGTTCGGCGCTTTCCGCGCTCTGGTCGGCGGCGCCGAGGAGGGCGCTTCGGTCTTCAATACAGCAGCATAAGGCATCCAAGACGATGAAGACCATGAAGACCATTTCCGAAATCCTGGCGCTCGGACCGGTGGTCCCGGTCCTGACCATCGACGATCTCGAAACGGCCGTTCCGCTCGCCCGCGCGCTGGCCGCCGGCGGCCTGCCCGCGATCGAAGTGACGCTCCGCACCGCGGCATCGCCGTCCGCGATCAAGGCCATCGCCGCCGAAGTCCCGGAAGCCGTCGTCGGCGCCGGCACGATCCTGAACCCCAAGCACTACGAGGAAGCCGTCAACGCCGGCGCGCTCTTCATCGTCAGCCCCGGCTGCACGCCCGATCTGATCGAGTACGCCAAGCAATCGGACATCCCGTTCCTACCCGGCGCCGCGACCGCGTCGGAAGCGATGGTCCTGCTCCGCGCCGGCTTCACCCACCTGAAGTTCTTCCCGGCGGAACCGGCGGGCGGCACCAAGCTCCTGTCGTCGCTGGCGGCGCCCCTGCCGATGCTGAACTTCTGCCCGACCGGCGGCATCTCGGTCGAAAAAGCCCCCGACTACCTGGCGCTGTCCAACGTCCCCTGCGTCGGCGGCTCCTGGGTGGCTCCCGCCGATGTCGTCAAGGCGCGCGACTGGGGCAAGATCGAAGCCCTGGCGCGGGCAGCGGCGGGGTTGAGGAAGTAAGTTCCGTCACAGAAAGCCGCGACAGTTATTTCTTGGAAATACTGTCGCGGTGCTGCGGAAAGGCGTCGGGATAGAGAGCCCAGATTTCTTCGCGGATTTCTCGATAACTTTTGTTGATATGATCAGCCAATTCCTGGAATGCGGCCTTGATGATAATCTCAACCTCATTTTTGGTCGTAGCCTGATCACTTGAATCCAGTATTTTATTTTCGACGATCGGATCCGGCATTTTAAAACCAATGAAGTTCAATAACGATGGTTCCACATTAACATGAATTGAGACGATTGAAGCTAATATATCGCCTTGTAGGTCGGTCTAGAGCGAAGCGGCAGCCGACAAGCAGGCGCGTCTATGTCGGCT
>NZ_JCACHA010000245.1:0-3173 GCF_059503625.1 Skermanella sp. | reverse complement strand
CGTGGATCATTGCCGGTTCTCCATCTTCCTGGTCAAGGCATCAAGCGCGACGAGGCCGACGCCAGCCGTGACGCCGAGCGCCAATCCCATGCCGAGGGAGGTTGCGATCGCAACGCCGGTGACCACGCCAAGGCGCGGCAGCGGGAGCGGAAGGGGAATGAGCATGCGCTTTCCTCGTGTTCGAATCTGCATCACAGGAAGCGGGACTTAGATGGGTCAGCCGTGCCGGACAGTACGCTAATCCTTTTTCGCGCCGAGCGGTGCCGACCATTCCGCCGATCGTTTCAACGACCGGAGGCGCGAGGGCAACCTCAAACGGAGTCACGCATAAGGCAGTGGCGGCCGGCCGGCTAGGGTTCCGACCGCCGGGAAATCGGCTTCGACCGTTGAGCACCGCGACATGGACGCTATCTCTATGGGAAGGTTGAGAAATCTACAACAAAGGTAGAGTTGAGACAGCCGCCGATGCCGCCCCCTTCAGGAGAAACTTTTCGAGCTGCCTTGGAAAACGAGTTCGCCGCGACCAAGGCGGCATATCCAGTACCGGCACACCTTCCGGTACGGTGCTGATCGCCCATTTCGAAGTTCCGCCATAGCCAGAGATTGGATAGCTGTGTCCCTTCACCTTCTAGTCGTCGCCAGTGAAACGCCAGATCAAGCCGAAGCGCGCCGCCGGTCGGTTGGGGCCGCGTCGCACGAGACCTATGCCTCGACGGTACGTTCGCTCACCGATGATGCTTCGATCGAATTCTTGTCCTGCGTCGATGGCTCGCGGACGCCCTCACTTCCGGAGCTTCGCCGGTATGACGGCATCTTCTACGCCGGCTCTCCGATCCAGATGCATGAAGATACCGAGGAAAGCCGTCTAGCCGCCCGTTTCGCGATGGACGTCTTCGAGTCCGGAACGCCCGCGTTCGGATCGTGCGCGGGTCTCCAGATCGCGGCCGTCGCGGCCGGCGGGACGTGCAAGCCGCGTGAAACGACGATGGAGGCCGGGTTTGCGCGTGGGATCACGGCAACGGAAGCCGGGCGCGACCATCCACTCCTGCGCGGGCGACCGGTCGTCTGGGACGCTCCGGCCATGCACTCCAGCATCGTCGGGACCATGCCGGCAGGCGGCGTCGTTCTGGCAAGAACGAAGAGCACGCCGGTCCAAGCCGCAGAGATCCGATCGCAGAACGGGATCTTCTGGGGCGTGCAGTATCATCCGGAGCTGACGATCGCCGAGATCGCCGCATCCCTTCGCCGTCAGGCGGACGACCTCATCGCGCAGGACATGGCGAGGGATAGCACGACCATTGAGGATTATGCAGCCTTGCTGGATGAGTTGCACAACGACGCCGCACGCAGGGACATCGCATGGCGGATCGGGATCGACGACGAGATCACCGATGCGAAAAAACGCACAAGCGAACTGCGCAGCTTTCTCCGTTCGCTAAACCGCTGACCGGACCCGACGGGACGGTCATGGACCTACTTCACCAAGGGACAGCCGCTCTGCTTCGGATCGATGTAAGCCTGTGCCGCCGGGATGGTCTTGACCAGGTCGAAATAGTCCCAGGCACCCTTCGACTCGTTCGGCGCTTTCACCTTGAACAGATACATGTCATTGAGAACGCGGCCATTCTCACCGATCGAGACAGTCTTCATCATCATATCGTCGACCGGCGTCCCGCGCATCCTGACGGCGATCTTGTCCGCATCGTCGGTACCGGTCGCCTGTACCGCCTTCAGATAGTGCCGTACGGCAGAGTAGACGCCGGCCTGATTCATCGACGCCTTGCGGCCGGTCCGTTCCTCGAATCTTTTCGACCAGGTCCGGGTTTCGTCGTTCATGTCCCAGTAGAAGGAGTTCGTCAGCACCAATCCCTGCGCGGCTTCCAGGCCCAGCGCGTGAATGTCGTTGATGTTCAGCAACAGGCCCGCAAGGTTCTGGCCGGACTGGGTGATGCCGAACTCGGCCGCCTGCTTGACCGCGTTGATGGTATCGCCCCCGGCATTGGCAAAGGCTATGACCTGGGAGCCCGAGCCCTGCGCCTGCAGCAGGTAGGAGGAGAAGTCAGGCGTGCTGAGCGGATGGCGCACGCCGCCCGCGACCGTGCCGCCCAGCTGCTTGACGACACTGGAGGCTTCCGCTTCCAGGGAATGGCCGAAAGCATAGTCGGCCGTCACGAAGTACCAGCTCTTCTTTCCCTGCTCGACAAGGGCGCGGGCCGTCCCAGCGGCCAGGGCATGGTTGTCCCAGGTCCAATGAAAGCCGTAGGGACTGCATTGTTTGCCCGTCAGCTCCGTCGATCCCGGACCCGACATGAGGAAAATCCGCTTGTTGTCCCGTGTGATCCCCTGAACGGCCAGAGCCGCGGCCGAGTTGGGTACGTCCGCGATAACGTCCACCTTGTCGGTGTCGATCCAGCTTCGGGCGAGGTTCGCGGCGATGTCGGCCTTGTTCTGGTGGTCACCGGCAATGATCTCGATCCGCGCCCCGCCCAGTTCATTACTGAACTCTTCGGCCGCCAATCGCGCCGCCACGACGGAACCCTCGCCATTGATGTCCGAGTAGATGCCCGACAGATCAGTCAGGACGCCGATCCTGATCAGGTTGTCAGAGACTTGGGCATGCGCCGAAACCGGCGTGATGGCAGCGAATACAAAGCCGGCAAACAAAGTAGTCTTGCGCATTTTTGTTCCTCCCCGATTGCGGATGATCTTCTGCAATGTCGCATGCCGTCAACAGCACAGCGGCTGGTGCGATGCAGATTCTTTAGCTGTATCAAAAATCTACAGGCTGCGAATCCTCGGCCTGGAAACGTTGGAAAAGAGCCAGCGCGACCTTGTTGCACCAAAAGACGTCGTTACGGGAACTTGGCCGTCGGTTGGGGGCCGGCGCATGCCGACGACGGCTGAGGACACAGCCGGCCGGCTTCCACGCGTCTATGCCGCATTTCGATACGGCATTGGCTTTGCCGGCGCAGTCGAGGGCGGAAAAACGGCCAGGGGATTCCAGTAATTGCGATATCGGCTGATCAGCCCATTCCGGAGGCCGGCCACCGAAACATAATCCTGGTCATCGCGCGCCGGTCGCTCAGCTGTACGCAGGATCTGGAAAACCCTCTCTTATCAGTCCGTTGATTTACCCATCTTAGGTTGAGAATACCAAGAGGTAGATCAGCATA
>NZ_JCACHA010000244.1:0-3177 GCF_059503625.1 Skermanella sp. | reverse complement strand
CCACCGGAGGGAGGCTCATAGTCGAAACCGCCAACACGCACTTGGACACGGCTTACGTCGGATTGGAACCCGGAGTGCAGCCGGGCGACTACGTCATGCTGGCGGTAACCGATACCGGCACAGGCATGTCACCGGATGTCCTCACGCGGGCCTTCGAGCCCTTCTTCACGACGAAACCTGTTGGTCAGGGAACGGGGCTGGGGCTGAGCCAGCTTTACGGCTTCGTTCAGCAGTCAGGCGGGCACGTCCGGATCGAGAGTGAGGTTGGGCGGGGCACTTCGGTGAAGCTGTATTTGCCGCGTCATCATGGGGTGGAAGAGACGAGGGCCGTCGTTGATGCGCCGCCCGAGCCGCCGCCCCAAGCGCCGGGACCAGGGACCATTTTGGTGGTGGAGGACGAAGCCATCGTCCGCATGCTGCTGGTGGAGGGCTTGGAGGAGCAAGGATATATGGTGCTGGAAGCCGAGGACGGAAATGCCGCGCTGGATATCGTCGCCTCGTCGGAGCGGATCGACCTGCTGGCGACCGATGTTGGCCTGCCCGGCATCAATGGCAGGCAACTTGCGGAAATGGCCCGGTCGCAACGGCCAGACCTGAAGGTACTGTTCCTGACTGGATACGCCTACGAGGCGGCGCTGGAAAAGGAAGTGCTGAGGCCGGACACTCAGCTTCTCGGCAAGCCTGTCACCATCGAGGCGTTCTGTGCCAAGGTTCATGGAATGCTACAAAGCAGCTAAATTGCCTTGGACCATCGCTGCTCCGCGCTGCTGTCTACAGATATTGCCAGAGCGGTTATCGATCCAGTTGACGCGGGTCATCTCGCGTTCTGCCGCTCCCGCCACCAGTGCTTCAGCGCGATCCACCTATGTACAAGCCAAATTATGAAGCGCCCGACCGGCTTTCTGAGGAACGGCACGTCCTGAGCAATCAGCAGAAGGCCCACTGGAAGGAACTCAAGGCCGACGACCGGCAGGAACCACAGAAAGCCTGCAAGAATGAACAGCACGCCAATGGGAATACGAATCCAACGGGCCTTCGGATCGCGCAACCATCTGATAGCGTGTGCCACCCGGGTAGGCACCTCGCGCTCAATGTCCTCGTAGGCTTGATCAATTTCGCTGCGGTTCTCTTCTGCCATTCTGATCCCACTGGACTATCCCAACATGTAGATGCGGTAATGGTCCTGTGCAGCACGAGTTCCGAGAACAGTGCCCTCCTCAAACTCTACAGCCCAGACCAACGCCAGAACCTCTTCCGGAACTCATCTGTTATCCAACCTGATCGGTAACAGCTTTAGGTGCCCAGCACTGATCCACTACAATGCTTCATTCACGTCGCCACCAGTTTGCGCACCATCGCAACGGACACTCCGAAATCCTTCGCCACCCTTGCGGGAGCAAAGCCTGCCCTGACGGCGGCGCGGACCATACTGGCCTTCGCAGGCGGGATGTCCGGCGTTGGTGCAGCTTTACGGATTATCCTTGGAACTGTCGGGCGCGTCTGCTGCACCGCTGGAGTGGTTTCCTGGCCGCTGTCGTTCGTCTCCGCAACCAAACCAATCCCACGCCGCCGTGCCTCGCCAATCGCGATGCGGATCAAGTCTATCAGTTCGTCATTCTCAAGCTGGCCGACATCCTGCGCGAGATCGGGAAGTTGCACCCGTTGCTTCTGACGGTGTGCTCGGTGACCGTCCATTGAGGATGGCCGGTCGAAAAGAGTGAACTGTGTCTCGGCGTTGGCTGGCATGGATATGATGTGGTCCGAGAACCGGCGCTGAGCAAGGCAGTTCACGGACGATATCTTGTTCCGCTGACCCAAGCCTCCGGCCATCCGCGCACCCAGTGTTTGGGCGCGAACAGTGATCTGTAGTTCTGCGAGGATGGCAACGCGGCGCAGGGCATTCTGATGATCCCGGCCATGGTGATCATAACCGACATCTACAACAGCGGCGACTACACCTTCCACGTCCGGCCGCTGATCCGCCAGCACAAGCTTGCCAAGGTCGTCAACGACCGCTGGATCGCTAAGGGGCTGATGGTGACCGGCCGGACGGTCGAAGACGCTGCCAAGTTCAGGCTGCACTATGACTGCGACACCACGTAGCGTCGGATTGGCCTATGCCCGACCAAGAACAATACCGCCGCCCACTAATTACTATTACGTTTCGCGTAGGGATTATGCTATTCCGGTACTGGTGTCCGGCGAGGCTTTTTCACACCGTTGGGTTTCGGCGGGCTCCACACTCATTGTGAGTGTGTCCTCCCTATAAACTCCTCCGTTCCTCCTGCTGGCCGGTCGCAGGAACGGGGGATTTTTTGGTCTGCCCATTGGGGGTCAAATTCCGGGAAACCACCAACCCCGGTGAACCGTATCGAACTTTACCATGTCATCGGCCTGCATCTCGGCCGCGCCAGCTTGTGGCCGGATTTTCGGGGGGTGGCCCTCTCAGGGGCGTCGGGGAGTACCAGCCGGACAGCTTCTTGAACGCATCGCAGATTGCGAGACGTGGATCATCCTGGCCCAGCGGCGAGGGATCGCTCCACGCTACGGGCCATTACCTGTTCGACCGCCCCAGTTTATCGTTCGCCGTCCGGCTCTTCTTATCGATAAGTAATTTCGAGGCTTTCGAATGCCCTGTTTTCTAGCCTCTCAGCCAGAGGGTATGTACCTTCATCGGACTCCAGACATGATCACCCCCGGTCATCGGGAATGTACGGGATCATGCCCTTCTCGAAGGCGATTTCCTGAACCTCTCGTGGCATTTGCCGTAAGTCCACTAGATAGCCGTTCACCTCGGCCATCCAGACCAACGGATTTTTGTCCATCATACTCGGCAATGTCCATTCCGGATCGAAGGGGCGAAGTTTCAGCGCGTCCGCTATGGCGCGCGCCTTCGCACCCCCAGTGCTCGGACTGACGCCAAAGGTCGCACACACGTCACCCATCGTCATGTAGGGCGGTGTGGCCTTGTCCGACAGGAAGTTCACCTGTCCGAGAGCGTAGATGATGCCGCAGGCCCAGGAGCGTACTTGGCCCGAGGTCACTGGACTCGGCCGCTTACGGCACAGCGCCGCCGCCATGTACTGGGCCAGTTCGCGGTACTCTTCGTTGAGGTGCTGCTGACAGAACTCGTCGGTCAGCGCGACAATCTGATCGTACCGCGCCTGCATGTTCTTC
>NZ_JCACHA010000243.1:0-3178 GCF_059503625.1 Skermanella sp. | reverse complement strand
CGGGAAGAGCTGGACCGCCTGCGCGCCCACATCGCCGCCGCCCGCGACATGCTGTCCAAAGGGGGCGCCATAGGCCGCCAGCTGGACTTCCTCTGCCAGGAATTCAACCGCGAAGCCAATACCCTATGCTCCAAGTCGGCCGACGTGGAGCTGACCCGCACCGGTCTGTCCCTCAAGGCCGCCATCGAACAATTGCGAGAGCAGGCTCAGAACATCGAATGACCATACCCATGGACTTGCAGCCCGCCGGTCCGGGGCCGGCCAAGATCGGACGCCGGGGTCTGATGCTGGTGCTGTCGTCGCCGTCGGGCGCCGGCAAGACCACGATCGCGCGCCGCATGCTTCAGCGCAACAGCAGCCTGACCATGTCGGTCTCCGTCACGACCCGGCCGCCGCGTCCGGGCGAAGTGGATGGTGTCGATTACCACTTCATCGACCATCCCACCTTCGAGCGCATGGTGGTGGACAAGCAGTTGCTCGAACACGCACGCGTCTTCGGCAACTACTACGGCACGCCCCGCGCGCCGGTGGAACTGGCGCTGTCCAAGGGCCGCGAGATCCTGTTCGACATCGACTGGCAGGGTACCCAGCAACTGGCGGAGAACGCCCGCGACGACCTCGTCAGCATCTTCGTGCTGCCGCCGTCGTCAAAGGAGCTGGAACGCCGGCTTCACACCCGCGCCCAGGACAGCGCCGAGGTCATCGCCGGCCGCATGGCCAAGGCGGCGGACGAGATGAGCCACTACTTCGATTACGAATACGTGATCGTCAATTACGACGTCGAGAACAGCGTCCATCAGGTCCAGTCGATCCTGGAAGCCGAGCGACTGAAGCGCCGCCGCCAGATCGGCCTGTCCGACTTCGTCCGGCAGCTTCAGGAAGGCGTCTGAAAAGTAGCTGATTCGTAGGTCGGGTATAGCGAAGCGGCACCCGACAAGCCGGCGCGTCGGTGTCGGGTGCCGCTCCGCTATACCCGACCTACGGATTCCTGGACGCCCGCCAAGCCCTAGCCAGCGCCGCGAAGCCTGCCACCGGAACTTCCTCCGCCCGTTGGGTCGGGATCAACCCGGATTCTTCGATCAGCGACTCGGCATTGCCGAGCGACTTCAGGCTGGCGCGCAGCATCTTGCGGCGCTGGCCGAAGGCAGCCGCCGTCACCGCTTCCATCGCGGCGAACTCCGCCGGTTCCGGCGCTAAGCGCGGAACGAAATGCACGACCGTCGACTCGATCTTCGGCGGCGGCGTGAAGGCTCGGGCCGGCAGGTTGAACATCGGACGAACCTCGGCCCGCCACTGGGATATCACCGACAGCCTGCCATAGGCCTTGCTCCCCGGCTTGGCGGATAGACGGTCGGCCACTTCCCGCTGGAACATCAGGGTCAGGCTGCGGAACTGCTCGATCCGCTTCAGCCAGCCGATCAGCAGCGGCGTCGCCACGTTGTAGGGCAGGTTGGCGACGATGGCGCGCGGGGCAGGGGCGATGGCTTCCGGATCTACTTCCAGCGCATCGCCTTCGATCAGGCGCAGCCGGCCCTCGGCGGCCTCCACCAGATCGGCAAGAGCCACGATGCAGCGGTTGTCGCGTTCCACCGCGACCACCGCGGCGGCATCGCTGTTGAGCAGCGCCCGCGTCAACCCCCCGGGGCCTGGACCGATCTCGATCACCGTAACGCCGGAAAGATCGCCGGCCGATCGGGCGATTCGCCCCGTCAGGTTGAGGTCCAGCAGGAAATTCTGGCCAAGCGCCTTGCGCGCTCCCAGGTCGAAGCGGGCGATCACCTCCCGCAGGGGTGGCAACTCATCGACCCGGCTCATCGTCCGGCCTGCCGTGACGCCCGGTATCCAGCCATCTCGACGGCGGTCTTCATGGCCGCGATCAGGCTCGATGGGTCTGCCTTGCCGGTGCCGGCGATATCCAGCGCCGTCCCGTGGTCGGGCGAGGTGCGGACGAAGGGAAGACCGAGCGTGATGTTGACGCCGGTATCGAAATCCACCGTCTTCAGCGGGATCAGCGCCTGATCGTGGTACATGCACAGGACGGCGTCATAGCGGCTGCGGGCGGCCGCGTGGAACAGGGTGTCCGCCGGCAGCGGTCCGATGACCGAGTAGCCCTCCCGCCTGAGGATCTCGGCAGCCGGTGCGATGATTTCGATCTCTTCCATGCCCAGGGAACCGCTCTCGCCGCCATGAGGGTTGAGAGCGGCCAGTGCCAGCCGCGGCTGGGCGATCCCGAAATCCTCGCTCAGGCCCGCCGCCGTGACGCGCCCGCACTGGACGATCATATCGGTGGACAGCGTCTCGATCGCGTCGCGCAGCGGCAGGTGAATGGTGACCGGCACCACCCGCAGCCCGCCGCCGGCCAGCATCATCACCGGCTCGGTATCCATCCCCGCGAGCGCCGCCAGGTACTCGGTATGGCCGGGATAGCCAAAGCCGGCCTCGTACAGCGCACTCTTCTGGATCGGATTGGTAACCATGCCGGCGCACTCACCGGCATGAACCAGCGCCACCGCCTGCTCGATGCTGTTCAGCACGGCGGCGCCGTTGGACGGATCGGGCAATCCCGGCTCCACCGGATGGTCCAGCGCGGTCGGCAGCACCGGAAGCGCGCGGCTGAAGACCCCGACCGCCTCGCCGGCGCTGCCGACCGCTTCCACCGGGACATCCAGCCCGATCCGCCTCGCAAGTGCGGCGATACGTTCCGGATCGTCCAGCAGCACGAATGCCGGCACCGCCTTCGCGGACCGGCAGATCCAGGCTTTCAGCGCCAACTCGCCGCCGATGCCCGCCGGCTCGCCCATCGTCAGGGCGAGCGGCGCCGAACCCGTCCTCAGCCAGCCCACCGTCATCCGACGCGCAGATCCACGAACGCGGAGCGCCGGAGGTCGCGCAGGAGCCGGCGCTGGAGCATGTCCAGCTTCTCCTGACCGAGCGAGTTCATGATCTGCTCACGCGGTGGCAGGCTGTTGGCGCCCCCGACCGCCCGCTCGTCCCGAAGCATCAGGATATGGTAGCCGGTGATGCTGCGGATCGGGCGTGTCGCCTGACCGGGACGAAGCTGCTTCAGGGCGCTGTCCAACTCTTCCGGAAGCTGGCCCTGCTGGACCCAGCCCAGGTCGCCGCCGTTACTGGCCCCTGCCGACTGCGAGAACTGGCGCGCTACGGCCGGGAAGCTGGC